>NZ_JAQCNX010000061.1:0-1256 GCF_036857515.1 Candidatus Rickettsia tasmaniensis
AAAAAGCATTATTATGATCAACAAATAAAATTGTAATATTATTTAATTTTTTCTCGGCAATATTAATAAATTGTGTTTGGATAATTTGAGTTTCATCATTTAAAGATTCAAAAAATAATAAGCCTGATTTAGATATTATACCCTCACTCAAGGCTTTTTTAGTTAGTTTTGCTTCTAATAACTCATATTTTTGTAAGCCTATAGTACCGATAGGATTCAATATAGTCGTAAAAACTATACCTAACATTAAAGTTAAAACCCTTCCAAAAATTTCATTATCATTTTATTTTTTCTCTCTAAATTCTAAAAACACTTCTATAGAACTGTTAACAAAATAAACAGTCCCATAGTAAATAAAAATTTAATATAGACGAAGTTTAATTTGGAAAAGAGCGAGAAGCCTCGGAATTTTTGACCGCAGCGTAGAATACTACATGAGGATCAACAATGAGAAGCGACGATGCCAATTTTTCAAATTAAACTTCGTCTATATTAAATTTCTTTATAATGTAACATAATAAAGTTACTAATAAAAAATATTAGCATACTAGGTAATAAAATAGCAGCAATTAAAGACAAATTATTATAAGTAAGTATTTTTAATAATATTTCTGATAACGAATATGCTATAAAACCTGAAAATAAACCTAATAGCAGTATTTTTTCTTGGGAATTATCACGCTGTTTAAGACTAATAAAACAACTTGCTAAAATTACGGTTGCCATCATCATTATAGGCTTAAATAATTGCTTGTAATAATAAATTTGATAATTAATAGCCGGTAAACCTGAATTTAATAATTCATTAATTAATTTAGGTAAAGCCCAAATAGAAACCATTTCAGGACGAATAAATTTATTTACTAAACTATTAATTGATAAATTTGTCTGCATAGTTAAATTATTGTAAGCCTTAGTTTCCTCTTTTGTGAAAACCTTAACTCTATTTAAATGTAACATTTTATTTTCAATAATACCGTATAATGCATCAATTCTCTTTAAAAAAGCATTATTATGATCAACAAATAAAATTGTAATATTATTTAATTTTTTCTCGGCAATATTAATAAATTGTGTTTGGATAATTTGAGTTTCATCATTTAAAGATTCAAAAAATAATAAGCCTGATTTAGATATTATACCCTCACTCAAGGCTTTTTTAGTTAGTTTTGCTTCTAATAACTCATATTTTTGTAAGCCTATAGTACCGATAGGATTCAATATAGTCGTAAAAACTATACCTAACATTAAAGTTA
>NZ_JAQCNX010000037.1:0-20820 GCF_036857515.1 Candidatus Rickettsia tasmaniensis
ATAGCAGAAGCTGCTAAAATGAATGAGGGTATGGGGGCAAAAATTATCGATCTTAATTTTGGCTGTCCGGCGAAAAAAGTAGTAGGCGGTTATTCAGGCTCGGCTCTAATGAGGGATGAGCAGCTGGCAGCTAAAATTTTTGAAGCTACCGTTGAAGCGGTTAAGTTGCCGGTAACCGTTAAAATGCGTATGGGTTGGGATGATAATACGAAAAACGCTCCGACTTTAGCCAAAATTGCTGAAAGCTCAGGTGTTCAGATGGTTACCGTTCACGGTAGAACTAGATGCCAGTTTTATTCTGGTAATGCCGATTGGGATTTTATACGATCAGTTAAAGAATCGGTAAAGATTCCGGTTGTTGCTAACGGTGATATTACTAATTTTGCTAAAGCAAAAGAAGCCCTACAAAAATCCGGTGCAGACGGTATTATGGTCGGTAGAGGAGCATATGGCAAACCTTGGCTTATTTCACAAATTGATCATTATCTTAAAACAGGTGAAGAAAAATCTGCTCCCTCTATAGCAGAGCAGCTAGATATCGTAACCGAGCATTATGAGGCAATACTTGATTATTATGGTGAATCTGTGGGCGTACCTATTGCACGTAAGCATATTGGCTGGTATAGTAGCGGTTTACCGAATTCAGCAGAGTTTAGAGGTGCTGTTAATTTAATGAACGATCCTCTAGCTGTAAAAGAGAAAATTGCGGAATTTTATACGAGCGTTATGGAGACAAATAAATTAAAAGAATTTTAAGTTTTATTTTTGTAATTTTGTTTTTTAGTTTAAGCTATGCAAGTGAAAAAGCAGTAATTATAACTGATTATAAACCGGTATTTTTGCCTGTAATTGCTGAAATAAAAAAATAAGAATTGCTATTCGTTCTTATTTAAATAATGAAAAATCATATTTCGTTTTAGTAGATCCGAATTCTTTTAAAACTGAAATAGTCCTACAAGAGCTGGTAATTTTACCTACGAATAAAATAGAAAAAGAAAATCTTCTAAAAAAATTAAGTAAAACTCCGTATATTTAAGTTTTAAATAAATATAGCTCTGCACCTTATATACAACAAAATTACGGTGCTACGAGTAGCATGTATAAAGTAAAAGGACAGTTCTTGACAATTGACATGTGTCCTTCTTCCAAAAGCTTTGAAGAAGATTTTTTTAAAAAGCTCGTAGAATTATCGATCAAACTAAATAAACCTATTCCGATTGCTATATGTGTTTCAGGATTATGGATTAATAAGCATACAGAAGAATTCTTATGGTTATTAAAACAACAAGAAAACGGTTATTTACAAATAACATGGGTTAATCATTCATTTAGTCATCCTTATTTTAAAGATAAACCTCTTGAAGATAATTTCCTTCTTTCCAATAAAGATGATTTTGAAAATGAAGTATTAGAAGCAGGGAAAATATTAGTAAGTTATAATATTGCTCCGTCACCTTTCTTTCGTTTTCCTGGATTAGTTTCCGATCAAACATTAATAGAAAAACTAAAAGATTTGGGATTTATTCCGCTTGGGAGTAATGCATGGCTTGCTAAAGGCGAAAAAGTTCAAAATGGTTCTTTTATATTGGTACACGGTAATAGTAACGAAAAAGCCGGAATAGATTTAATTATGCCGATGTTACCGGAATTAAAATTACTTCCTATTGAAAAGGCGTTTTTATTACATGACAATTGATTAGTTAGATATTAATAATACGGTAAGCCCATAGTTGTGCTTATATCACATGAAGAATATGAGAAATTTAATCAGCTTGAAGATATGTATTGGGCAATGCAAGCAAAAAATGCGAGTAAAAGCGGTTTTTTATCAGAGGAAGAGAGTAAGGATTTTTTAAATAAGATATTAAATATCTTTCTTATAGGAAAAAGAAATGATGGAGAAGTTTATAAATTATTTATAAGAAAAATTAAATAGTTTATAATTATAACTTAACTTTTCTAGTAGGGCTTTTATCTCTTTGAATATCAAGTTTTGTATCGAATAGCGGAGAATCTTGTAAAAAATCAATAAGGGAAGTTTCTTTATGATTTGTTATTATACTACATAAACGTTTATTATTATCTAATACTTCTAGATTTACTTCGATTAAAGGCGGAGTAAGTAAATGCTTAATAATTTCAGACCATTCTATTAAAATTAAATTGCCGTTTAATGCCTCTTCAAATCCAAGTTCATAAATTTCTTCAGGTGATTTAAGACGATACAGGTCATAGTGATATATAGTGAAGTTAGATGCTTTATACGTTTGTAGTAAGTTAAAAGTCGGGCTTATAATGCTTGTATTTTCACCGCAAAAATATTTAATAATTTCACGACAAAAAAATGTTTTACCTGCTCCAAGGTCACCGTTAAGTAAAACTATATCATTTGGTTTTAAGCTTTGTGCTAAAAGCTTTGCAAGCTTCTTTGTCTCTTCTTCGCTATTTAGTGGATGCATTTTTTAACTTGATAAATCATTTGTAAATATTGATTCTGAAAAGTGTTGGAACCTATATTCTGTACATTCCAGTTTTCGCTATTTAATATTATTATTTTAGCGTTTAATTTGTCGTATAATCGTGAATTTTGTTCATTACTTAAAACAAGACATTTGTTATTAGACTCTTTAATTAAATCTTCTAGCTTGCTTATATATCGGAGGCTTTTTTGACTTTCGCTATATAATTTTGCAGTTTTAATATTAGTATTAAGAAAAAAATACTCGCTACTGTCACTTAATAAAATTACGTCTTTTATCGTTGCAAGCTCATTATTTTTAATCTCTTGTAGTTTATTTAATTCTTTAAGTGCTGTTGAAAGGTTATTATTAATATCTTCTTGTAGTTCAGGAAAATTTTCACTAAATATTCGTGCAAATTCCTGTAGTAAAATCACAGCATTATTAAGATCAAGCCAAATATGCCAATTATCTTTTATAGTGGTTAAAGATTTAATATCACTGATTTTTATAATGTTTTTGCTATGATTATCAATTAATTTCTCGGCAAAACCGTCAAATTGTTCATTAATATAAATTGCTATATCAGAATTTTTGACTTTTACTAAATCACTAGGTTTTAAATTATAATGATGTGGACAGTCACTACTAATAGCTAAGCTCTCGATATCCGCTTTATCCTTAACAAGCATCGAAACAATACTGCCGATTGGCGTAATACTTACAACTATCTTAGGCTTAGCATAGCTAGTAAGGCTGAGGAATGTAAGGAATAGTAATGCTAGGTATGTCATCTCTGCGAAGGCTTGCTTGCGTTGATACCAAATCGTCATTGCTAGCGACTGAAAGGAGCGTGGCAATCTCAGGATTTTGGCACGAGATTGCTTCGTCAAAATTTTCAATTTTTCCTCACAATGACGGTTTGACGTACTAGCTCTCATAATTTCGCCAACAACTCTAATTTACTAGGTTTAAAATCCTGCTCTATCCAAAAATTTTTTAGATATTCTAGTTTTGCTCCTATCTCTTTTTTTTCTATATTCATATTTAACAAATCATTACCGTTTACTTGGAATTTAGGACGTAATAACGTATCATATTTAAGGATAAATTCTTTTACTTGTGAATGATTTAATTTACCGATTATGCTAGCTGCTAATAAATATTCCTTATAATTCTTTTTTTCAAACCAAATTTTTTTCATGTTAAATTTAGCGTCATTCAGAAAGTTCGTTATTGATAATATTTGCATTGCTTCATGTTTTGAGAATTTCCAATCTAGAAAGATCTTTAAATTTAAATCTTTTTGACAATATAATAAGAGTGCATATAGAGTAACTAATTCTAATTTAAAATCATTTGCCTGCTCAAAAAATTTTATTTCATAATTTTGGATAGAGAATATTAGTTCTAATATTCCTATTTCAAACATAGCTTTTAAAATTTGTGCTGCTCTTTTTGAAACAATAATTTTATCCATTTCGCTTTTAATTCGCTCTCGTGATAAAGTTTTTAAGCCGTCTTTTAAAGCTTTACATGCTTTAAAGCTGCCATCATCAAGCTGATTCGCATAATAGCTAGAAAACCGAAAAAAGCGTAGAATTCGCAAATAATCTTCTTTAATTCTATCTAGAGCTTCCCCTATAAATACAACCTTTTCCTGCTGCAAATCCTTAAACCCTTCAAAATAATCATATATCTCGTTCTTAAAGGGACAATAGCTTAAAGCATTAATAGTAAAATCTCGTCTTGCGGCATCTTCGGCAAAATCGTTGGTGAATATTACTTTGGCATGTCTGCCGTTACATTCAATATCTTTCCTAAGAGTCGTGATCTCAAATTTTTCATTATTTAAAGTAGCCGTAATCGTGCCGAATTTTAAACCGGTCGGAATAGTTTTTATTTTAGCTCCAGATAAAATATTTGTTACTTCACTAGGTGTCAAATTAGTAGCTATATCTATATCGTAGCTACCTTTCTCAAGTCGATTTCTTGGATCACTTGCTTCTAAAGGTAATTTGTACGTCGATCCGGTACTCGAATCCTCACGTACGTTTATGTACATTGCGATTCTGCGTCCCGTGTCTCCTTCAAATTCCTCTTTATTAGCTTTGTTATGCAAGAGATCTAGTAACGCATCACGTACGCAGCCGCCTATAAGTCTTGCTTGTCCTTTTTCATTTAAGAGACTCAAGATTTTTCTATATTCTTTTGAGGGGATTTTTAGTATTTTGTGTGTAACTTGCATTATTCGATTTTACCTAAAGTATCGGATAGTTTTTAAAAAGACTTTGATGTCATCCTAGCTAAAAGCTGGACCTTGTTATATGGTTCGTTTATGTCATTCCCGCTTGGCATTGTTGTGTGGATACTGAGTCGTCATTGCAAGCGACTGTAAGGAGCGTGGCAATCCAGAAAAATAATAAAAACATGTTAAAAACTAGCATTTTTTACTGGATTGCTTCGTCAAAACTTACAGTTTTTCCTCGCAATGACGGATAAACCTATCCACGCAACAATGCCAAGCGGGAATGACATAGAACAAAAACAGTCCGGTACTAAGATTTTACCGTACATTCCTTTTTATTGCAAAAGATAAGTATAACAGGGCTTTTTTTTAAAAAATCTTTATTAATCGTTATTAAGCTCCCGCGGCATTTAGATTTATAATTGAGATTAATATGAATTTCGGCTTTCTCACAATGATTATCTTTATTAATGACAATTTTTTGTCCGTAGTTGGTTAAAAAATATTATTCTCTAAAGGTAACACCATACTATCTTTTTGTCCAAACCAATTAGCCCAGTAAGTTCTACTGAAAGTAGGTATTTTATCAGCATGTATTACTAGTTTATTTTCTCTATTTTTAACGCCTACCGCCATATGATTTGCATCAAATATTAATTCCGGCTTTGGGGAGTAGAACATAAATATAAAAGATATTGCCATGATTGCAAGACCAAGCAAACGCCAAGCAGTTTTCCATATACAAATCCAAAAAAGCCGAATAAAAGAGTAATATGCTGAAATTGGTAATATAACCGCAATACCATACAGCAGCCGGTAAACTATTAAAATAGGCGGCTGATTTTATTATTATATCAATAAAGAATCCCATAAGCTTTAGGATATAGTTATCAAACCCGATCATGGTCAAAGGCAGAGATAACAAAGCAAGCGGCATAAGAAAAAATGACGTTATCGGAACGACAATGAGGTTAGCCTGGTACTGAGTAAGTAGCAAATATAAAGAATTGATTAATTACTACAGGTGCCGTTATGATGCTTGCTAAGAAGCTTGAATAAATATTTGAGGCTGTATAAAATTTTACTGCTCCAAAAATGCCTTTCTTTTCTTCAAGTAACCATGAATTCTTTAAGTAAAATTCATAACCGGCAACAAGCGATAATACGGCGATAAAAGATAATTGGAAACTTGGATGAAAAATATATTCGGGATTTAACGATAATATTATAAAAGCCGCAATTGCAAGTGAACGAAGGGGAAAGCAAGAGCGTCCGATAATAATACCGTAAATAAAAATTGCAGCAGTAATAAAAGCTCTAGTCGCTGCTATTTGCATACCGCTTAGTTCTAAATAACCAAAGCTTCCTATTAGCGAACAATAAGCAGAGATTAATTTTATATTGAAATTATATGCCAAATAATTTGAAAGATTTAATAAAAACCTTGTAGTAAGGAAAATAATCATCACGACTAAAGATAGATGCAATCCTGAAACACAAAGTACGTGTGATATACCGCTTTGCCTCATATCCTGCATTATTTGCCTGTTTAAACCTTTCGTCTCGCCAAGTAATATTGCAGCTGCAAAATTCCCTTTATCTTTTCCTAGCTTTTCTATTAAATTATTATAAATATAGGAACGCACTCTATAAATAAAACTATCAAAATTTGTTTCATTACGTTCTATAATTTGTGGCTCAGACATCGCATAGCCGTTTGCTCCAATATCCGATAGATAAGAGTAAAAACCAAAATCATAACCCCCGGGTAGTATACTATTTTGCGGCTTATAGAGCTTAGCAAGCAAAGTAATTCGGTTATTTACCCTAATTTCTTGTATATATTTTTTCGGTATACTAATTTTAACTTTTTGTAAGTTACGAATTCTATTTTACCGCTAATTTTAGTGATGATAGCTTTATAAAGCATTTCGCTATGTAAATTTGTTACACGATATTTAGAGATGAATATGCCAAAAATAAAAGCAATAATCATTCAGTAAGTAAACTGTAAAAATATATTAGAATTTCTAGTAAAGGTTAATATTAAAAACACAAAAAATGAAAAAATTGTTGTAAATGAAAGCTCAAAATCAAGCGAAAAATAAACAATAATACCGTAAATAAAACTAACAAAATACCAAATATTTAAATTATTATACTCTGTTTCCAAAGTTATTTTAAAATATTGTAGTATTTTCTATCAAAAGTTAAAAATGCATTATACGTCATATCTGTTATATTTTCAATAATTAGAACACAATTCTCTTATATTATAATTATTTATAATTATAAGTTAAGATAAATTAACTTATCATATTGCTTTTTATTAACTTATTTATTATAATGTCCAATGTTTATGTATATAATTTAAATTGAGATATTTGTAATGAATAAGTTAACAGAACAACATTTACTAAAAAAATCAAGATTTTTAAAATATTCTCTGCTTGCCTCTATTTCAGTAGGAGCAATAATTGCAATACCTTTTGAGGGTATGGCAATGAGTAAAGAAGCATTTCGTACCGATCTTAGTAATAAATTGTTGAATAACTTGTCACAATTAAACGAAAACAAAGATACGACAAAGACCCCGCAGCAGATAGGAACAGTAATTATACCGGAACCAGAAATAAACACATATACTCCATCTGAAATAAGAGAAATGAAAATATCTAACAAACCTAAGGCATCTAATTCATTAAAAGATGTTCCTATAGAGGATCATTATAAAGTAGTAGCACGTAGTAAGTCTGATGTCGGGAAAGCAAGAAAAGTACGACCAATTACTAGATACCAAACATTTGTAGGCACTGAAAAAACAGAACAAAGTCAAAATACTCCTGAATCGACAGAACAAATGCCTCAAAAACCAGAGATTATAATAACAGCGTCTTCGCCTACTGTTAGCTCAGCTTCAAATAGTTTTGTCACTGTACCTAATACACCAAATACTACCCTGATATCACCTGAACATTATACTACGGCACCTGGTACTCCATCATCAACACCGGCGACTTCGTATCAGCCTACTCTAGATTCTAAACCAAATGATAGTTTAGGAGCTAATACACCACCAAACACAAACTCAAAGGCAGCACGAAGATTATCGTTTAGCAGTAGCGACCCGCAACAACAGGCAGTGCAATCTAGCTCACAGGTTAAACCAGAAGTTCTTCCGAAGCCGACATTTGTACTGTTGCCTACAAAAAAAAGCAGTACTGGAATTGCAGCAGGAATGGTAAGTAATATATCACGAGTTAATGAGATGATAGGAATCAAGTTAGCTGAAGTAACACAGGCTATTGAAGATACCACAGGTAAAAAAAATAAAAAACCATTGCAGAAGTTGTATACGCAGCTAACTTCAGCACAAAAAAAAACAGAAGCACTCAAGTCAAGAGCTGAAGAGATAGAAACAAAAATCAAAATAGGTAAAAATAAAGATAAAATAAAGAAACTTGAAAAAGAGTTAACAAGTAAAAACAATGAAGCAAATAGATTATTTCAGAAAATAGAAAAAATAGATATTCCAGCAAATAAAGTTTCGATAAAATCGCAGGAAACAGTTCCGGTTACAACGGCGTCAACCAAAGTTAGTGCGTTCCAGGCACAGCAAGCAAGAATTAATGAGGCTCGGCACGGTGTATTTAATAAAAATAAATCAAGCAGAGATAAGGCAAGAAAAAGTAGTGAAAGTAGTGCTGGAACAGAAAGAGAAAAGAAAAAACAAGAAGCACAAAAGCAGTTATCAGAAATAAAGCAACAAGAAAAAGCTATAAAAACGGCAGCAGATAAAGCTAAAGAAGTAGCTGCTAGTGCGAAAAAAGAAACAAGTAGAACGGCATTACGAGCCATGCAAGATAAAATGAATGGTTATTCTGAACTAGAGGATAATCTAAAGTTATTAACTCCTGTTGTTTATAATGGTTCTACCGGTTCTACTTATAAGCAGTTGCCAAAAGTAAGGCCAACCATACCATTAAGTCATGGGGTTCAGAGAATTTTAGGTGAACAACCAGAGGATGAAGAGGGGTACTTAATGCCAATAAAAGTTCAGCAGCAACCTTATACAGTAATATTGCCGAGTCAAGAAATAGAGGACCCTAAAAGTATGGATTCAGGCTTGGGGAGCTTATCAAGCGGCACTTTAGGTAAAGAAACAGATGAAGATGTCAGATTTTCAGGTTGGGGAAATATGCCGTATACGCAAGCTGCTAATGTGAATAGTTCATTAGAAGGTAATCTGGTGTTAGGTATGCAGCAGCATATACAAGAAAATCGTTCAAAGGTATCTGGACAGCTTCCAAGTCATTCAAAAGATATGTACGAGGCTAAGGCTTCACAATACATTAATTATTTGAATGGCATACAGCCAAATCAGTCAAATCAAGCTCAAATAGATGGTGTAATAGATAGTTTAGCAACAGAAATGAGAAAGTTAAGTGCGGATCAATTTAATCAAAAATTAGGTGAGATTGCACATCTTGCCAGTATAAAGGCATATGAAGGTTTGTTCGTGAAATTATATGAAATTCAGCAAGCTAGAATTCCGGAAACTCAAAAAGTATATGGGCAAGCGGAAATATTTCAGTCTTATGCAGAGTATGAAGAGAATTCAAGAAAAAGCGGTACTCCAGTATTATCACACTCGTCTTCAGCTAAAAGTGTAATATCATCAAATTTTGAAGAAAAATCAGCATTGTTACAAACCACAACTACAGATGAAAGCTTGAGATCTGACAAAAATTGGAAAAACCTTGCACCATATTCTTCAAGTCCAAAGCTTGACAAAAGAGGATTAGAATATTTAGATTTAGCTGGCGACGCGTTCGTTCAGAATCTAAAACAACCTGATACGTTAACTATAGAAACTCTTGGTTTAATAACGCCAACACAAAATACAACGGTTGCTAAAAGTGACTCATCGAGGAAAAATAATGTAAGTGAAAGTATTCCGGAACAACAACTGCAATCAGAAAAAATGCGTACCGAAACTTTAGGTGTGCAGAATGATCTAGGGTTAGATTTACATTATGCACCTCAAGAAACTTTAACTGAAGAAAGTACCTATTTAGTTTCTAGTAAGAAAAAACGAGGTAATATAATGAAGAGAGTTGTATCAAAAGTAGGGTCAATTTTGCAAACAAATAATGCAGAGAACAGAAAAAAGAAAAGAGATGGAGAAACCTCAAAGCAAAGAACAGTAGATCAAGAGGGAGAATTTGGCCACGCTTGGGGAAATAGCCATTCTATGCCGACTGCTAATATGAATAGCTTACCAAAAAATTTAGCTGTAACCCCACCTATAAATGTAGGGTCACTATATAACTCTCCGCAAGCTCAACAATTTCGAGAAGATCATAAAAATATTATAATAAATGCTATAAATTCCATAAGCTCTTCAGGAGTACCTAAGGAATCAATAGATCCAACAATAACCAAATCTTTACCTTATTTAGATAATGATCAATATCAAGAAGTAGTATTAAAGGTTAATAAAGTTCGTGATATAAATACACGCGGTTATTTATTAAACAAACTTAAACAACTAGGAGCATCAGAAGTAAGAGAACTTACAGATGTAGATACTTCAATATATAATACTGCTCCCCCTGAGGTACTAAAAGAAGCTGAAGCTTTACTTGATAGATCACAAGGTAGACTAAATTTGGTTGATAGTACTATTAAAAAAGGTACGCAGCCATTATCTAATTTGTCTACTATATATGAGTCGGTTAGTTATGAGAATTTAGCATCAGAAACAATATCACGTTCCTATTCAATTGATGACATAAGCAGTGTACTTAGTGATGCAGAATCAAATCTATCCCGTTCACCTTCGGTTAGTGGCTTAGAGGATTTAAACAATTCTAATGTTATGAAATTAGGGGAATTAAAATCTAAACATGAAAAAATAGCCAATGATTATAAAGCTAAGAAATTGGAGTTAGATACTTTAAATCACGATGATCCAAAATTTAAGAAGTTAAGGCTCGAAGTATTTGAGATGTCAAAAGAAAAGATTTGGTTAGAAGGGGAGATAAAGCATCTAGATACTGAATCTAAACCTAAGGTAACTGAGAGTAAGCCGGTATTTTCATGTTCATCTTCGGTTGGTAGCATAAACAGCTTCTCTAATGGTGATGATTTGAGTAGTCATGATGTTGTAACTCCAGTAGATACTCTAATAGAAATTGATAAAGATTATGTAGATACCTATATAAGAGTATTAAGCAATAAAATACAAAAAATAGAAGAATTGCCTGGCTCAAGTTCTAGAAGTGAGGAACTTAATCATATTAAAGAAGCAATGGCTTCTATAAGTAATCGTATACAGGATGTAGAGGAATTAGATGAAAAAATGCTTTTAGCAATAAATGCACGATTACAAGAACATGATGAAAAAATTTCTTCGTTACTTCTAGAGGAGTATACAGGCGAAGAAGCTGCAGATATTCTTGCTCAGTCATTGTCACAAGAAATGTTAGTGTCGGATGGTAAATCAGAATCTACCTTACCTGCAGGAGATGAAGAACAAGAAGATACAGAAGTAAGTAGACAATTATCTTCATTACCTGCACTTGCATCAAGTAATGAGTGTGCATTAGCATTAAGTGACGATAGAGAAAAGGAATGTTTAGCATTAGGTGATGGTAGCGAAGATGAAGAAAGTTATGATTCAGGGTTTGAAGAGGAAGAAGAAACAATAGGGCAATTATCCGATTCCGATGGGTGTAATCTTAAAATAACGGAAGTTGATACGGCTATTCCTCTTGAACAGGAAGCAAAAAAAGAAATGCAAACGCAAATTTCAGAAAACGCTCCTACTTTAAATCAAGCGAAAGTTGTTAATACTATTGTAAATAATATGATTCGTAACAGATTAGATGCATCTATGAATATGTCTAATAATATGGTAGCAGTGGGAGCCGGTGATGAAGAAGAGTTTCATATAAAAAGAGGTTTGTGGATGCGTGGTATGTACGGTACTAATAATCATGGACGCGTTGAGAATATGACCGGTTATAGAGGTACTAACAAAGGTGCTACTATCGGGTTCGATGCTGAAATCGACAATAATATCGTAGGTATAGCTTATAGTAATGTTCATTCAGTATTTAAATTTAAAAATAGTAAAAATAATGATAAAGAACTTATTAATAGTCATGTGATTTCTATTTATGGACAAAAAGAATTACCGAAGAATTTTGCACTACAAGCTTTAGTATCTGCTTCTAAAAACTTTATTAAAGATAAAACAACTTATTCATATGGTGATACTAAAATTAGAAGTAATGTAAAACATCGTAATCATAGTTATAATGCGGAAGCATTACTGAATTATAATTATCTTTTGCAGAGCAAGCTCGTTATTACCCCGAATATCGGCTTAAGATACGGGAAGTCACGAGACGGGGTATATAATGAAACCGGTGTTAACGTACAAGAAATAGCTCTTACAATGAAAGAGAATAATATATTGTCCGGAATTGTTGGTACTAAAGTCACAGTACCTTTAAAAGATGCTCTAAAATTTAATAATTTAGGTCTAACATTCCAAGGAGCGGTAGAACATAATTTTAAAGAGAAAACCCAAAGAATAAATAGAGTTGTTAAAATATTTGATAATACATTCAAACATGATTATCTAATACCGAAGCAACCGAAAACATCCTATAATTTAGGAACGGGTATTATAGGCAGTATCAAAAATACTACTATTTCGTTGGATTATAATTATTATCTAAATAAACATTATAGAAGTCATCAAGGTAGTGTTAAGCTTAAGGTAAACCTATAATTTTTATACTTGCAATATTTGCAAAGGTGTTGTATAAAACTTCTAACTTACTGTCATGCCGTAGTCATAGCCACGGTATGACTAATATATCTATATTGCCTACTTTAAAATTAAGGCCCCTTCGTCTAGCGGTTAGGACACCACCCTTTCACGGTGGGAACACGGGTTCAAGTCCCGTAGGGGTCACCATTCTATATTCCCCTATAATATAAGATCTTAAATAATCTAATTTTAAATTCAGAATAAAAATAATAGTTGAAAATAATAACTTTTAATTTATAATGCTTCAAAAAATTCGGTTGAGAACACAAAGTTCAGTTCAATTAGAATTGTACAATACAACTAATAAAATTTTATGAAGTATATTTATGAAAGCAGATGTGTTTTCTTCAAAAAATCTAGTTAATTATTCTCAAACTATAAGTGACTATCAAACAATTATAGTGTGTCTAGAAAAGCATGCCCCTTCATTTATTCATTTAGATTTTAGCAATCTACATTTAATGCTTCCGCAGCTAGAGGAAATAGCTGCTAAAATCCGAAATAATAATTTTATCGGTAATGTAAGCTGGGGCAAGATGCCTAATGCTTCTAGTGAGCTTGTACAAAAGATTGAAAGTAAAATTATCTTAAATAATCAACACTATAAGCACCACCCTACCGACTTTGTCCATGGTGTATTTAGTTTACATGCTTATATGGATTCTACGGAAAATGATATTATAGAGTTTGCTGTAGAAAAAGAAAATAATGAAAAGGTCAAAAAACCCGAAATGAACAATTAAAAGACTAGAAAATATTTAACAAGCCTGAAATAGGTAGATATTACGCAGTAGCATATGTAAATGAAAAAGTAAAACAAATGGTACTTACCTATCGAGGTACTACATTTGAAAAATTAGATTTGCTCAAAACTAATTCACCGTTTAAAGCTCATTTTAAAAGTATTTTAGGTGGACAGATAGTGGCCAGCAAGCGGCTGCATATGAAGCTACAAAGGAGATTACCAAATATGCTGAAGAGAATAATTATAATTTACCTTTCACAGGTCATTCTTTAGGTGTATGGCTCGCAGAGCTTAGTTTATATTTTGCTCATAGAGATTTTCATTATCCAAAAGCAAAGGCAATCACATTCGATAGCCCGGGTTTAACTACAGAAAATCTTCAGCCGCAGATGTATAGCCATGAAACTATCTTTGACGTAAAAATTTTAAATATAACAACTTATTTATCAGCTCCGAATTTTGTAAATGTCTGTAATCCGCATATTAATAAAGCATATAGATTATTTCCTAAAATTACTCCAAAGCATACAGGCAAGATAATAAATATATTAAATAAAACACCGCTAATTAAAAACTATGCTCCCTTGTTAGAAGGCGGATTATCATTATCCGGTTATTTATTTGATCCAATGCTAGATGCTTTTGATCCAAAAACCGGTAAACCTATAAAGTATGAGGAAGTACTAGATTGGCCTCGCATAGAATATAATCCTAAAGATAATAATTTAAGTGATGAAAATATTATATTAGAGTCTTTTAGTAAAAAAGAAGCGATATTATATTTAAAGAAATCTCTAAAAAATAGATTAAACAAGAAAGATATTGATAGATTAGTAGAAGACTTTGGTAGTAACGATGCTGCATCACCTTATAGGCTATCTAAAGCAGTAGCATATTTAAAAGCAAATAAATTACTTAAAGTAAATGATTACATTAATTACTTTAAAAATAGCAAAGATGATCATATAGAAACCGTTTTATTACTACAATTATTAGAAAAATCACCTTTAGCTTGGCAGATATTACAATATTCTGCAGATTTAGACCCTGATTTTATCAGTATAGAGAATTTTCAAAGAATTATTTTTAATAGATGAAGAAAAGCTATAAGAACCTATAAAAAGGTTAGAAGCATTATCGATAATGAATCTAACATACCAAAATAGACAAGCCGGCTTACAAACATAGATTAATGCAATTTATAACAAAGCAATATATAAATAAATATAAAGAACATGCGATAGATGAAAAAGAGATTTATACAAGACTAGCAGAAATCTTAGATGATTTATTTCCAATATTAACAGATGTTCCAAGTGAAGACTGGGAAAATTCTAAAATATTTTATCTCCATGTAGTAAAAATATTAAATGATGATATTGAAATTGATAAATGTAGAAAGGCAAATTTATATCAAAAAATGGGTTATTATAATGAATATATATTATGTAAATTTGAAGAATCGTTAAAATATTATAAGAAAGCTTTAAAAATCGATCATGAATTAGTTCATCCTTCTTTTATTGCTAGCTCTCTTAATAATATCGGAGTGATTTATGAAAATTAGATAATACATACGAAGCTATAGAGTTCTATAAACAATCTTATTTAATGTACGTATAAACTTTAGGTTTAGGTCACTACAAGGCTAAAAACTTATCTCAAAAAAATTGCACCAGAATTTATAAAAAATAATGAAACTAGGGAGTTTATATTACAAAGAGGCGATTTTGAGGAAGTTACATTAGAAATTAAACAAAAAATATAAAAGAATGTTTTAAATAAAATATATATTAATGCTGCTAAAGATAAGTGGAATAGTAAGTTCTCAATCTTAGGAAATTGGGGGGGTGAAAGGCTATTTAAGCGATAGATATTTAGCAAAACAACTAGGAGTTTTTTATCTGACCTTAAAAATATAGAAATAGCTAAAATGTTATGTTTTGAAGCGATTTGCTTAGGAGCGATTAACAGCTCTAGTAAAAACTTCACTTGTATAAAAGAATTTGTTAGAGCCTATCCTGAATTAACAAATAAGATAACAAACGAACATCCTGAATATTTTATTGATGGCTCAATATTACGGGTATGAATGATGAAGCAGTTTTAAATAAATTGCTAGCTAGTGGTTAGTGTGGCGATGTAGCTTTACCCTCATCTTGAGGAAAATCAGATTTATCCATTAAATTTTTAGCAATGTTGCTTTCTGAAAGCTTAACTGATTGAAAATATTCGGATACAAGTTTTATCACTTCATCACAAAATTCATCTTGTAGCTCTTTACTTGCGGTTGATTTTTGGTTTTGCATTAACTGTATAGCATCAGATTTTTTATGCTCTAAAAATTCTTCAATTTCTTTAGTTTTTTCTTGAATGATTTTCTTGGTAATTTCATTACTTTCTTCTATCATTTGAGAGCGTAAAGTTTCTAATTTCTTTATTTGTGCGTTGGTGTTTTTAAAGAGCAAAGCAGCATCTTCTTTTAACTTTTCAGCTTTTAGAACTTTTTCTTGGACTTCTAAAATCTTAGCATCTAAAGAATTTAAAATGGCTTTTTTTGCCGGTCTATAAACTAAATATACAAAAATTACAAAACTAACGGCAAGCCAGAAGCTCTCATCTAGGAAATTCATTATTTTACTTTTATATTTTGTAGTAAATTCATATCTGCTTTAGTGCCGGCTATTTTTTCAATAATATTAACGGCAAGCTTTATGATTGCTGCGCTTTTATTAGTTCTAAATTGCTTAGCAGCTAAATTTATATCTTCAATGTTTTGATTTATAGCGTTTTTTAAATCTTGCTCTAGATTCTTTTTTTTAATTAAAAATTCTGATTCTAAAGAGTCTATTTTTTCTTTTTTTAGCCTATCTATTTCAGTATTTGTTTTGTCTATTTCCTCGTTATAATATTTATTTAGCTTTTCTACTTCTATGGTCAATGTATCGGCTTGCGTAATATTATCTTGAATATTTGTCTGTCTATTATTAAAAATTTCTTCAGCTTTTGGAGTTATAAATTTATAAACAAAGATATACAATAAGCCGAAAGTAACGATAAGCCAAAAAATTTGTGAATAATAGGTAGCAATATCAAATGGAGGCATCTTATTTAAAAATGAATTTTAAGAAAAAATAAGTAACATAGCAATTACAAAGGAAAAAAGTCCCATTGCTTCAGCAAGACCTGCACCGATCAGAGCCATTCTTTGTAAGTTTTCTGTAGCCGAAGGGTTTCGTGCTATTGAACTAAGTAGAGAGCTAAATATATTACTAACGCCTAAAGCTGCACCGTACATGCCGATAGCCATAAGTCCTGTACCAATAAATTTTAAAGAAACCATGTCCATAAAAAACCTCACTTTTAATTAATCAAAAAATTTTATCTAATTATCTGTATAATAGGCTTTTTGCACAACGAAGCTAATAAAGCGGAATTTGTACGTCAATCCGATGCTCGAATCCTCACGTACTTTTTTGTACGCTGCGGTTCTGTACTTCGTGTTTCCTGCAAATTCCGCTTTATTAGCTTCGTTGTGCAAAAAGCCTAGTGTAAATTAATAGCATCATTAAGATACATACAAGATAAAATAGTAAAAATATAAGCTTGAAGTATTGCAACAAAAATTTCAAACCCAATTAGTATTACCATAAGAGGGATTGGCAGAAATTTCAAGTAAATCATTAATGAAACGGTAAAACCGGCTATTACTTTTAATAAAACATGTCCCGCCATCATATTAGCGGCAAGTCGCAATGATAAACTAACCGGTCTTGCTAAATATGTAAATAGTTCAATTACTATCATCAACGGTGCTAACCATAAAGGAGTACCGTGCGGTAAAAAAAGGGTTAAAAAACGTAAGCCGTGTTTTACAAAACCGACTATAGTTACCATTAAAAATACTAGAATTGCCAAGGTAAAAGTAACGATAATATGACTAGTAGCAGTAAAGCTATAAGGTGTCATACCAAGTAAATTGCAGAATAAAATGAAAATAAATAAACTAAAAACTAACGGAATAAATTTACGTCCTTTTACTCCTATATTCTGATTTAACATATCAGCTACAAGATTATAAACTATTTCAGCACTCACTTGTAATCTAGAAGGTACTAATTTCCGGTTATAAAAAGCTAAGTAAAAATAAGTTAGAGCTAAGATGCTAGCAAGTAACATATAGATACTTGAATTAGTAAAGCTGACGTCAAAACCGAACATTTTGATGTCTATTAATTTTTTGATATCAAATTGTGCTAAAGGGCTATGAGTCATTTCCTTACTTTTTATTATTTACTTTTTGCCTTATAATGTTAAAGCCGGCAATCATTCCTATTATTGTAAATATAATAAGAAATAAAGGTTTAGAATTAAAAAATTTATCCGTAAATATTCCAATTACGACACCTACCATTGTACCTGAAACTAAATCTACAGCGATAGTGAACGGGCTAATTTCTTGCCGAATTTTAGGATTAAAAAACTTAGGAGTTTTTAAGTCTTTAATTCTTGCTTTGATATCTTTTAGTTTTTCCGTATTCATTAGTTTATCTCTGTCATTGCGAAAAGACGCCATAGGCGTCGACGAAGCAATCTCAGGATATTTAACGAGATTGCCGCACAGTCTACGACTGCTCGCAATGACGATCTAAATTACAGGCTCATTTCATTTTCTGCTTTTTCTTTCTGCTCCTCTAAAGCTTTATCAACTGCTGTGGAAATAGTATCTATGCTATAACTTCCTGTTTGTACTCCGTTAACGAAGAAAGAAGGAGTACCTATAAATTGGGGTGCTTTTGCTACAAAATTGGTATTAGCAATTAGTATTGCAGTAATTTTATCATTATTTAAACATTGTTTATATTCTTCCGGAGAAATACCGCCAAGTTGTCCTATATCAGTTAATAATTCTCTGTATTTATTGCTATATGCCCACTTATCTTGTTGTATTAATATGATATTATGAAGTTGTGTAAAACTATTTGTATCCCCCTTGCAGCGGGCTAAAATTGCAGCATCTAAATCTTGTTTAGTAGCAATAAATTCACGAACCACATATGCAATTTTGTTAGTATCAATATATTTTTTCTTAAGTTCTGGAAAAATTGTTTGATGATAATAAGCACAATGCGGACAGGTAGGAGAAAAATACTCGACTACTATAACATTTGATTTTTTGTTACCGAGAACCATATCATTATCATCAACTTTAAAAGTGACTTTAACAGGTTTTATTGCGGGATTTTTTTGTTCTTGTGAAGCCGGCGTTACTTCATCAGTCTGATTATTATCATTAGCAGGAGCTATTGATTCAGCCGTATTTTCAGAATTTACGGCTTCCTGATTCGTTTCTTTAGAAGTTTCGTTATTTTGTAGAGTTTCGTGCTCTATTATTTGTTTTTCCTCATGGTTCTTATCTTGTGCTTTTTCTTCTGAACAGCTACTCAAAAATAATAAAAATATTAGTACAATAAAAATACTTCGCATATTTATTCCTTTATACTTATTAATATTATCTACAATAAGATCGTATCAATTTTATTTCAATAAAAATCTCTACTTTATAATAAAAGCAAAATGTGCTATGCTATAGAAAATAATAGTCTAACATTAAGTTCTTAGGCACTAAAACCACTACGGAGGAATTAATAATGGCAAATACAACACAATCCGAACAAAAATCCGAGTTTAAAATAGGGCAGAGAATTGTCTATCCTGCACATGGAGTTGGTGAAATAACAAATATAGTATATCATACTATTGCAGGTACTGAAATTAAAGTATATGTAATTTCCTTTTCGCAGGATAAAATGACATTAAAAGTGCCTGTTAGTAGAGCTGCGGTTGTTGGTCTTAGAGCGGTTGCAAGCAGAAAAGACTTAGATGTCATATATTCAACTCTTCAAGGTAAACCAAAACAAGGAAATAGAATGTGGAGTAGAAGAGCCCAAGAATATGAAGGCAAAATTAACTCAGGTAATATTGTAGCCATAGCCGAAGTATTACGGGACTTACATAAAAATGTTGATAATGATCGTTCTTACAGTGAAAGAACACTCTACGAATCAGCTTTAAATAGACTTGCAGGCGAGCTTGCTATCCTTGAAAACATCCACCCAACCGAAGCAATTAATAAGTTAGTTGAAGTATTGCGTGAAAAATTAGTAGCATAGTTATACTCGTTCAACTTGAAAAATTGGCTGTGTCGTCTTTGTAAGTCCTCGGATGCTCACGTATTAAGTATATGCTCCGCTCCTCGGCTTACAGGCTCCTTGCTCTTTTCCAAGTTGAGCTTCGTATAGCTACTCTTCATTTACTCGGATTATATTTTTATGGATTGGCTGTAGTCTACGATTACTCGCAATAACGGAAAAGCTGATCCATGCAACAAAGCAGACTTGACCACGAACATTTTAATTACTCTACTAACAGATAATTTATCCGGAATTTCTCAAGGGATGTATTAACTACATAGTCAACAAATTCTTTTAATAACTTTGGATCTGTTACTTCCTGTCCTTTATCGTCACGAGCAGTTAAAAGTTTTGAATTAATTTTTTCAAGAACGCCTTTCTTAATATCATCAATATTATGCGTACCGTCTAACATTTCTAAAATATATTTTTCATGTATCGGTATACCTACCATATCGTTAAGTCTATTAGTGACGCTAAACACGCTAGTTACATTATTAAAATGTGTTTGTTTTGCTTGGTATCTTGCAAATTCGCTAGTTTTAGGTTTTTCGGTGATAGTTGCTATAGCATGAGGTTTGGTCTCAAATATTTTGAGATAACCCTGAAAAATGAATATGATAAAATGCTGTTCTAATGCTGCTAAGAAATCTTGTAATTGATATTTACCAAGCTTTTTAAAAGCTTCTTTTGCTACTTGTTCTAAGCTTATCGGATTGCTAATATTTTCGGCATACACATATAAAATAGCTTTCATGATCGGCGAAGTAGTTGAAATAAAAGGCTCAGGTAAATTTTCGTAATAGAAGCTAACATTTTCCTGTTCGTTAGTTAAATCAACAGCTTTTTCTAGAATTACCGGTCTAATATTAAGGCTAGTAAAACACTCTTTTAAATTATTAAATTCAATTTTTCTGTTTATAGGTATGTTTTGATGACATAATAATGTCGAGCGGAACTTTCTATTAGTGATAAAATCCATATATTGCTCAGTACGAACAATATCATTAACGGCTTGTAGTTTTTCTGCTGCCTGAGTAGGTAAATTACCGATAAACATTGCAGTAAGCGACGTATCACCTAAGTAATTTAGATGATTTTTTTGAGCTTTTTCTATGAATTGGTGAAAATATGTACCTGTATTAATTTCGCCTAAATATTCATGTAATACATATGAGTCCGTATATGCAGATAATAATTTTGTTTCATCTCGTAAGAAATTAGAATAAGGCGTTGTGGAGCTTTCTAATGAGTCATTAATGAACTTTAAAAGTAATTTAGCTTGCTGTAATTTATCATGGCTAGTATTAAATAGCTCTGAATGGAAC
>NZ_JAQCNX010000038.1:0-5838 GCF_036857515.1 Candidatus Rickettsia tasmaniensis
TAAATTGTAATGTCACAACTAGATGTTTTAATAGTAGACGATGAAGAGAGTATACGAAATCTCATTGCTGCAAATTTGAAAGATGAAGGTTTTAACCCTAAGGTTGCCGCTAATAGTACTCAAGCCCTTAAAATACTTTCCGAAAAACCGGTCTCTGCAGTTATACTTGATATTTGGCTTCAAGGAAGCGAAATTGACGGGCTTGGGATTTTAGAGATAATTAAAAAACGCTATCCTTTAATGCCGGTAATAATTATTAGCGGTCACGGTACTATAGAAACAGCAGTAAATGCTATAAAAATGGGTGCTTACGATTATATAGAAAAACCGTTTAATAATGATAAATTAGTTATTTTACTTACAAGAGCTTGTGAAGTAACAAAGTTAAAACGCGAAAATATAGATTTAAAATCAAAGGTTATAGATAAAACTGAATTAGTAGGCGGATGTTCGGTAACTTTAAAATATAAAATGGCAATAGAAAAGGCAGCTAGCTCTAGCAGTCGTATAATGATTCACGGTAAAGTCGGTAGCGGTAAAGAACTTGCAGCAAGATTAATTCATAGACAATCTAAAAGGGTTAATAATCCGTTCATTATTTTCAGCCCTACCTGTATGACTACGGAAAAAATCAATCAAGAATTATTCGGCGAATTGGAAAAGCAGACAAATAATAATAAACGCCCTACTATCTTAGAATTTGCCAATAACGGTACTTTATATATAGATGAGGTCAGTAATATTCCTATTCCTATCCAAGTAAAATTATTAAAATTCCTTAAAGATCAAACTATTACAAAACCTTGCGGAAAAAATATTAAAATTGATATAAAAATTATCACCGGTACTTCTAAAAATATCCAAGATGAAGTTAATAACGGCAAATTCCTAGAAGATCTATATTATCGCCTTAATGTATCCTCTCTAAAAGTACCTTCATTATATGAAAGAAAAGAAGATATACCGCTACTCGTTAAGTATTTTGTTAAGCAACTTTCAAAATTTTCAGGTTTAAAAGAACGTAGCTTTGCCGATGAAACTATCGCCGCTCTTCAATCCTATGAATGGCCGGGCAATATTAGACAATTACGTAACGTTGTTGAATGGACTTTAATTATGAATCCGTTAACTACAGGTAATAATGAAATTATCACACCTTATATGATACCTTCTGAAATATTAGCAAATAGTGCTAATCTTACAAAACTTGAAGATAGCTTTGATATGTTATCTATGCCGCTTAGAGAAGCTAGAGAAGTTTTTGAGCGTCAATATCTATCGGCACAAATGAGTCGTTTTAATAATAATATTTCAAAAACATCCTCATTTGTCGGTATGGAAAGATCAGCTTTGCATCGTAAATTAAAATTATTAAGCTTACATATACCTCCTACAAATAGAATAAACGAAGAAGAATATGAGGAAGCAAATGCTTAAAGTCATATCAATAATTACGATTTATTTGTTATTAAGCAGCTGCTCCGAATCTACTCGTGATGCGAACGGATTACTTACGGATAGCCAAAGCACGGTAATTCGGAATTATATAATATCGCAAAATTCTAAAAACCTTAAAGTGAACCTTAAAGAGAAGTTCGGTTCAAATTTAAAAGGAGTAAAATTAATAGGAGTACAGCTAATAAATGAAGATTTATCAGGAATAGATTTGACTTCCTGCGAAATATTACGTGCTGATTTTGCAGGTAGCAATTTAGAAAAAGCAATACTTACAAATGCTATAATTCAAGAAAGTAATTTTGCAGATTCGGTAATAAAAAATATTTCCGGATATAATTCCGACTTTCAAGGGTCAATTTTTCACAATATAACATTACAAAATACAAATTTTGTTCAATCAAATTTTAGCGATACTGCTTTTAATAAAACTACTATAATAAATGTCAACTTTGAAAAGTCTAAATTTAGTCATGTATTATGGAGCAATAATACTATCGACGGTGTTAATTTTCAAAAAGCTCACCTAAAGAATAATAGCTTTAAAAATACTAATATAACAAATTCAATATTTTACGGTACGGATTTAGAAAAAAGTGTAATAAATAATACCAATTTTACTAATAATTATTTTGAATCTAGTGACCTAAGTCAAACTAAATTAATAGCAGTAATAATTAAGGATTCTAACTTCACACACAGTATTTTTAATGAAGTAAATTTTAATAACGTACAAAGTAATAACTCTTTCTTTTCATACGCTTCCTTTCAAGATTCAACATTACAAAATATTAGCCTTACTAAATATGATTTACAAAATAGTACAATTAGTAGTTCAGTTTTAAATCATTTTAAAATCGATAATGCTATATTAAATAATATGAGTCTAAACGATAATAAATTTAATAATTTATCAATAAAAAATAGTAATGCTAATTTTGTAAGGATTAATAAAACTAAAGGCTCAAATATTACTTTAGATAATATTAGCTATACTAATAATATTTTTAGCAATAATGATTTTGAACAATTTATAGTAATTAATACTGACTTAAACAGCAGTGAAATAATAAACTCAAATATAACTAACGGACAATTTAATAATATAAATTTTTCTAAATCTTTAATACAAAACGTAAATTTTTCAGATGTTAAAATTACTTTAGGCAATTTAAACCAAGTAGCTCTAATAAATTCCAATCTAACAAATACTGCGGTTATTAACTCCGTCCTTTCTAATTCGCAAATAAATAATATTAACTACCAAGCGTATTCCGGTTTTATTAATACTAATGTTTCTAATAATATTATTTTAAATAGTGATAATTCGAGCAAAATTCCACCAAATAATATAATAATAAATTTGGTAAAAGATTTGCAAAAAATAACTCACTTAGCAAATATGAATTTAACAAATTGTGACTTGAGCAACTTAATATTTGATAGAGTAGATTTTTCAAATAGTATCTTTAAAAATGCTAACCTAACAAATACGATAATAAAAAATTCTATTTTAAAAGAGGCTAATTTTTCTGCAGCAATACTTACTAAAACCGATTTTTCAAACTCAATATTAACAGATAGTATATTTAAATCAGCTAAAATTGATCAGGCGGGCTTTAATAACTCCGACCTAACAAATGCCGATTTTACCGAAGCAGCAATTAAAGATACTTCGTTTGATAAAGCTAAGACAAGCGGAATGAAAGGAGTAGAATAATCTTTAAATACCTTGGTCCTTACACGAACATTCAGTATGTCATCCCCGCGTGGCATTGTTGCGTGGATCAGTAAATGCTCTTTATGTCATTCCCGCGAAAGCGGGAATCCAGTAAAACATATAAAAAATTTTTTATATGCTTATTTTGTTAAAGGTGTAATTTTGTCCAATACTAAGGGTTATTTTTCTAGATGCCTGCTTTCAGGAATGAGATAGCATTTACCTTTGGTTGCTCTTGGAAGACCTTGCTTTATTAGTAGGAGTATTAGACGGTGTAAATGAATTATTATTTATAAAAGCAGTAGGACTTTGCTGCTTCATTCTATTAATAATTTGTTGTTGTTTAAGATTATTTATCTTTTGTTTTCCGGCTATCCTTATAGATTTAGTAATTTTGGCAGTTTCTACAAATATTTCCTTAGGAGTTTGTAGCTGATCAATTCGCTCATAATGTTTTTTAAGAAACTCTTCTTTTATCTCTGGCTTTATTCCTTTCAAATCAACATATGTTCTATATAACTTCTTTAATTTTATTTGTTGCTTGGAAGATTTGTGAGGAAGTGATTTAATCGAATTAACAAGACTACTACCTATTTCTTTTATAATATTAACTGCAGGCGAAGCTATTTTCTTTATTCCTTCATAAATTTTACCTAACCCACTAGCAATAACATCTAATAGTTTAGGCGCATATTCTTTAGATATAGGGGGTATATCCCTAATAATATCTCTCGCTTCAGTTAGATTATTAGCTAAATGGAGTAATGCTTTTTTCTCCTCTAACTCGGTAGAGCGATTAGCATATGAACTAGCTATATCTGCCTGAGCATCTATAGTATCGGTAATTATTGATTTAGTATCATTAAAAGAAAGATCTATAGGTGTCTTTTTTTGCGTTATAGGGCTGTCTTCTCTTAATTTATCTAGCCTATCACGTATTGCTTGGTCTTTTTGATCATTAAGGCTTTTACTTTTTTGTTCTAGTCTAAGCTCAGATTGCAGCTGCTCAATTAGATCGTCTACTTCATTACCAGATTTTTTTGTGGGGATATAAGGTCTATCTTGGAGCTTTGCAAACCTTTCTTCTAATTCTTCAAGTGATGGAGGAGTGCCTTTAAGTTTTGCTAGTCTTTCTTCTAATTCTTTTATTATTTGATCGTCCTGCTTTTTCTTAGACATATATATACCTCTATAATAATTCCTAGGTTTTATAAAAGAAAATTAATAAGATTTTAGTTATTCCTATTTCAAAAAAATCTTATAATTTACAACAAAAAATAGATTAATTTAATTTTCCGCACGCAAAGCCTAGTTATTAATAACACAAACTACTAACTAAAATAAAGTATTTTTTGATATGAGTTAAGATATAATTATATAAAGCTAGCATTACCCGCGTGGATCAGTTTTGCCATTGTCACCTAGTTCCTTGATCACGGGGTCTAGTTAAAAATACTAATATTATTAGTATTTTATTTTCTGGATACCACATAATTCAGCTAATTCTGCACGTGCCTTATTTTCTCATATAACTTTAAACATTTTTCTTTTTTAACCATTCCCTGACTTCGTCAGTAGTGTAAGTTTTAAAATCAGGGGCATTAATTCTTTGCAAAGCAATTTTAGCATCTTCTGAATCTTCTTGTATTTCCTGTAGATAATATTCAATTGCTTTACGTACTATATACCCTTTTGATCTGTCTAAGTTTTTTGCTGACTATGCTAAACTATTATTTAGTTCGTCCGGAATAGTTAAATTCAGTCTTGCCATCTTGTGACCTATCTTTAATTAATAACACATTACTACACATAATAGCACAAACTACAAACTGAAAAAAGCTATAAATACTTATCTAACACGTCCGACATAATTTTACGAGCTACAGGGGCGGCGGCTTTATTACCACCTCCACCATGATCAATAAAGACGGTAACGGAATAACTAGGATTGCGATAAGGAGCGAAGCCTAAGAACAAGGCATGATTACGCCTCTCCCAAGCAATAGATTTACGGCTTAAATCATCTTTAGCATTTAGTTTGCCTTGCACCTGCGAAGTACCGGTTTTACCAGCGAACTGCCTATTTTTGCCTAAAATTCTATTATAATACGCCGTACCTCCCGCAACATTAACGGTATTATACAAACTTTCTTGGATTATTGTGATATTTTCGGGCTTAATATTGACATTATAAAATTCCGGATCATTTTTTAATATTCTAGGCGTATACAGTTTACCGTTACTTGCAATAGCCGTAATAAACCTTGCAAGCTGCATCGGCGTTACCCCTAGAAACCCCTGTCCGATTGCTAAATTAAAACTATCTCCTATTGACCAAGGAAGCTTTAATTTTTTCTTTTTCCACTCTTTTGACGGTACAAACCCGCTACTTTCAGGAGCTAAATCAATACCGGTTTTTGAGCCGAGGCCAAATTCTCTTGCAACTTCAAGAATTTTATCCGGACCTACTATTCTTGCTAATTCATACATATAAATATTACAAGAATGCTTTAAAGCAGACATCATATCTAACGTTCCGTGTCCGCTATGATTCCAACATCTAAAGCTATTAGTACCAAAAGCAGAGCTACCATCGCAAAAAACGGTCTTATTAGGATTAATGCCTACTTCAAGGGCTGCAAGTACGGTAATTATTTTAAAAA
>NZ_JAQCNX010000071.1:0-804 GCF_036857515.1 Candidatus Rickettsia tasmaniensis
TAAATATAAATTCTCTCATTTAGCTGAAACTAATTATCAACTTGGACTCGATCATTTATATAGAGGTAATTTAAATGATGCATTACTTAGGTTTAAACTAGTCGATAAATTTTTTAATCCTAATGATTCTAAAGTATATTATCAACTCGGATGGGTTTATTTTTTAAAAAATAATTACAGGCAAGCTATAGAATATTTAGAAAAATCTAATGAAAAATATAAACCTATATTTATAAATTTTTTGAAAAATTATAAGGATATTACTGAAATACCTCAAGAAATTTGTGGAAAATATCGTGATTTAACTGCACAATATTATCCTACTATTTTTAATAACGATAAAAATATCCATCTTCTATATAGGTTTGTTAATGAAGCACTTAAGCAGATATCTGATTTACCGGATAATTACTCTATTTTGGAACTTGGAAGTAATATAGGGCTTGTAGGTTATGAAATACAAAAACGTTTTCCGGAAAGTTTTACTTTAACCGGTGTAGAAGTTTCTGCTTTAATGAATGAGTTACAAGAAACATATTACCCGAACACTAAATATAAATTCTCTCATTTAGCTGAAACTAATTATCAACTTGGACTCGATCATTTATATAGAGGTAATTTAAATGATGCATTACTTAGGTTTAAACTAGTCGATAAATTTTTTAATCCTAATGATTCTAAAGTATATTATCAACTCGGATGGGTTTATTTTTTAAAAAATAATTACAGGCAAGCTATAGAATATTTAGAAAAATCTAATGAAAAATATAAACCTATATTTATAAATTTTTTGAAAAATTATAA
>NZ_JAQCNX010000066.1:0-645 GCF_036857515.1 Candidatus Rickettsia tasmaniensis
ATTGGCTTATTTACAGTTCATCCCACAAAGCAAACTCCGCAAGCAGTCTCTATAGATTATGATAGAGTCTCATATAAAATATTAGATAAAGATATTGAAGATGATATTAAATATTTGCAATCTATTGATCGCGGTGATTTAATTATTAATAGTAGGACGCTAGACGATAAAACTTGGATCGTTGCTTATATGGCTGATAATGCACCGGTGAAATATTATAAATATGATAGGGCAAATAAAAAAGCTGAGTTTTTATTTACTAATCGCAAAGAACTTGAGCAATATAATCTTGCTAAGATGATACCGATAATTATCAAGTCACGTGACGGGCTTGATTTAGTTAGCTATATCACTTTTCCAAATGATGTAAAGCTCGATAAAAATAATATACCCGATAGAAAAGTACCTCTAATTTTAAATGTCCACGGCGGTCCGTGGGTACGTGATAGCTGGGGATACAATCCTGAGCATCAGTGGCTTGCAAATCGTGGTTACGCAGTTTTAAGTATAAATTACCGTGGTTCTACCGGTTTTGGGAAAGATTTCTTAAACGCTGGTAATTTAGAATATGCCGGTAAAATGCACACCGATTTAATTGATGGTGTTAACTGGGCTATTAAGAATAATATAGTTGATGCTGACAAA
>NZ_JAQCNX010000029.1:0-13930 GCF_036857515.1 Candidatus Rickettsia tasmaniensis
AACATTTAGTAAATTCGTTTGGACATATTCTTGTACTAGAGCTACTCATAACTAAATTAGTATCAACCTTATTAATAAATCGTAGCAATATATTTGTCAAACTATTAATAAAAATTTTATTTGTTCCAAGTGTCGGAATTCGGGTATATTGAATTTCATATTTATCTGCAATTAATTTATATTCAATATCAAGCTCTACTAGTGTTTCAACATGCTCGGATACAAAGGATATAGGTACGATAATTATGTCTTTTTTTAACTTTCCTGCTAGCTCTATTTCGTCTTCCGTATTCGGTTTTAACCACTCTATAGGTCCTACTCTACTTTGATAAGTTATCTTATAATCTAGGTCTTTTATATTTAATTCTTTAACTATTGCTTGTACTGTTTCTTTTATCTGAAAACTATAAGGATCACCTGTTTTTATTATTTTTTCGGGTAACCCGTGAGCAGAAAATAATATACGAAAATTTTTATCGTATAGTTTTTCTTTAATTAATGAAACATGGGCTTTTATAAAATCTTTTTCTAGAGGAAAACAGCAAATTGTTTTAATTGGAATTTCAATATCAAGGTTTTGTAAAAAATTTTTAACCGATGATCCTGTCGTAGTACTTGAAAATTGAGAATATAGAGGCAATAATATTATTTCGCTTGGATTATATTTTTTTATTTGACCTATTACTTCTTTAGCAAACGGTGCTGAATATCTCATATTTATAAAAATAGCGAAATCTTCTTTTATAAGTTGCTTTAGCTTTTCGGTTAGTGCTAATTTCTGCTCCTCTGTTTCCTGAAGTAAAGAAGATTTACCACCGATTAAAGAATAAATTTTTTGAGATTTTTTCTCTCTAGTAATAGAAATTATTTTAGCGATAATATAACGCAAAGGATTTGGTAGATTAATTATAGCTTTGTCATAGAATAGATTAAATAGAAAAGGCTTCACTGATTTAAGATCTTTTGGACCGCCTAAATTAAAAAGTACTATTGCTATTCTTTTCTTCATATAACCTAACATATTCTGTCAAAAATTCTACATTTTCCGTAGGTGTTTCAGGCAAAATACCATGTCCTAAATTAAAGATAAAATTCTTTCCTTTCATTGCCTGAAGAATTTTATAAGTTTTTTCTTTAATAATTTCTTTATTAGTTAATAATACAACCGGATCTAAATTACCTTGTACTATTACTTTATCACTCCACTCTTTCATTTTTTCAAGAGGGACCATTTGATCTACGGCTAAAATATCTATCGGTACTTCTTTTATAAACTTTTCGTACAATAATCCCGCTCCTTTAGGAAAAGCAATTATAGGAGTTTTTGGAAAAACTTCTTTTACTTTTAGTATAATCTTTTTTGTCGGCTCTATTACAAATTCAGTAAATTCCTCTTCTGCAAGTACTCCTGACCATGAATCAAAAAGCTTTAAAACATCTGCTCCAGATTTTGCTTGATTTATAAGATGATCAGCTGTTTTTTCCGTAATAAAATTTAATAATTCTTCAGCAAGTATTTTATTTTCATATATGAATTTTTTGCTCGTTTTGAAATCCTGTTTTCCTTTTCCTTCTAGCATGTAACTCATCACTGTCCAAGGACTACCTGCAAATCCTATTAAAGAAGTGGGGGATGGTAATTCTTTTTTTACCTTTTTTATTATTTCATAAACCTTTTCTAATTTATCATTCGGATTGATTTGCAGATATTTAAAATCTTCTTGTGATTTAAATTGCTTTAATATAGGCCCTATATTTTCTTTAAAATCCACTTCCCATCCAAGAGCATGAGGTAAAATTAATATATCGGAAAAAATAATAGTTGCATCAAATCCATAACGTTTTATCGGTTGTAAGGTTACTTCCGTTGCTTTGTTAACATCATAACAAAAATCTAGAAAATTTTTTGTTGTTTCTCTTACTTTTTTATATTCCGGCAAATATCTACCTGCTTGACGCATAAACCAAATAGGTATTTTATTACTATTTCCTTTTAACGGATTTATAATTTGCTTCATACTTTTACTAAAAATATTAAAATTAAATATATATTATTTGTTGTTTATATAAATAGAATTATGTAGATTAAATGTTTTGAACAGAGTTATCAACAAAATTTTCATTAAAATTTTCTTAAAAATATCGGTATTTTTAATTATTATTCACATAAGTTTGTAATGAATTTATACAAGTGGATAATTAAATGTAAAATTCATTTATAGCTTAGAAAAGACTATTTTTTCAAAGAAAAATGATATTTATTCACAATTTTATCCACAAACTATTTATTTAAAAGAAAATACACTAGATTTACTTGATTTAATAAGGATTTGAGGAAATTTTTAATAGATTTTAATAGGAAAAATAATAAGTTATTAAAAAATTTATCCACAATTACATGTGTAAAGTATGACAAAGCTAATTATTCACTTAGTTTCAGACTCTTCCGTGCAAACTGCAAAATATGCAGCAAATTCTGCCCTTGTACAATTTACTTCTATAAAACCAAAATTATATCATTGGCCAATGATTAGAAATTTGGAATTGCTAAATGAAGTATTAAGTAAAATAAAATATAAATATGGGATAGTATTATACACGATTGCCGATCAAGAACTCCGAAAAGCTTTAACGAAATTTTGCTATGAATTAAAAATTCCATGTATTTCTGTAATAGGTAAAATTATTAAAGAAATGTCTGTTTTTTCAGGTATTGAAATAGAAAAAGAACAGAATTACAATTATAAATTTGATAAAACTTATTTTGATACACTTAATGCCATAGATTATGCTATAAGACATGATGACGGACAAATGCTTAATGAATTATTAGAGGCTAATATAATATTAATAGGTCCTTCTAGAACTTCTAAGACACCGACTTCCGTATTTCTAGCGTATAACGGTTTAAAAGCTGCCAATATTCCTTATGTTTATAATTGTCCCTTTCCTGATTTTATAGAAAAAGATATAGATCAATTGGTAGTAGGACTCGTTATTAATCCAAATAGGTTAATTGAGATAAGAGAAGCTAGATTAAATCTATTACAAATTAACGAAAATAAAAGCTATACGGATTTTAATATAGTACAAAAAGAGTGCCTAGAAGTCAGAAAAATTTGTGATCAAAGAAATTGGCCGGTAATTGACGTGTCGACTAGATCAATAGAGGAAACAGCAGCTTTAATAATGCGAATATATTATAATAGAAAAAATAAATATAATAAATAAAAAGATTTTCATTATTTACAAGTAGAAGCCTGTACTTTATAATTTTATTTATAAATATAGATGTTGTCCATATGAATCCGAAAACAACACTAAGCGACTTTGTTGCATGGATTGAAAAACCTACTCGATGTCATCCCCGCGTAGGCGGGGATTCAGAAAAATAACTTCAAATATTTATATAGAAGTTACACATTTAATAAAATAAACCTAAAAAAACAAGTTTTTTATAGGTTTTACTGGATTCCCGCCTACGCGGGGATGACATAAACGAGTCATGCAATAAGGCTGTTAAAAGCGGGAATGACATAAAAGCCATATGGATAATGCTACAAAAACATAGAGGAATTTATGGCAAATAACGTAATGGATAGCTCTTTTAAAAAGGAAGTATTAGAATCGGATTTACCTGTACTGGTTGATTTTTGGGCAGAATGGTGCGGACCGTGTAAAATGTTAACACCGATAATAGATGAAATCAGTAAAGAATTACAAGGCAAAGTAAAAGTACTTCAAATGAATATTGATGAAAATCCTAACACTCCTTCAGAATACGGTATTCGTAGTATTCCAACGATAATGTTATTTAAAAACGGTGAACAAAAAGATACTAAAATAGGTTTGCAACAAAAAAATTCTCTTTTAGATTGGATTAATAAATCTATTTAATATTTATTTTATGTCACTTAGCCATCCAAAAGTATTTATAGAGATAACTAATGGTTATGTTGAAGGTATTGATACTCATAAAAGAGCTCAAGGTTTAAAGCATTTCTTCTTGAAAAAAGGAGTCTCTCTTTCTCCAAATATACCTATATTAAACAATATTAATTTTTCTTGTTATGAGGGAGAAAAAATAGCTTTTATAGGGAGTAACGGTTCGGGAAAAAGTTCGCTTCTAAAGCTAATCGCCGGAATATATCCGTTAAAATCCGGTACAGTCAAAGTTCATGGAGATATTGCGGCAATTATAGATATGGGAGTTGGTTTTGAGCCTGAGCAAACTGGTCGTGAAAATATAAAAATGTTAATGCTATATAATAATATGCTGGATAAATATAGCAAAAAAATTGAAAAAGAAATTATAGATTTTTCAGAACTTGGTAGTAAAATTAATTTACCAATAAAAATTTATAGTTCCGGTATGTTATCACGTCTTGCTTTTTCTGTATCGATATTTCAAAATCCACAGATTCTATTACTTGATGAAGTTTTTGCGGCAGGTGATAGCTATTTTATAGAAAAATCTCTTAGTTTAATGAAGAATAAATTTAAAAATACTCCTATTTCAATAATAGTAAGCCATCAAGAAGAAATTATAAAAGATAATTGCGATAGATGTATTTTATTAAAAGACGGCAATATTATAGGTGATGGTACACCATTGGAAATGTTTAAAATCTATAACCAACAACAAGGAAATTCATAAATGATAAAGTATTTTTTTTCTAAAAAATACTGGCGGGCAATAGCATTACTAGTTAAAGCTTCTATAATTAGGCAAAATAAAGATTCTTTTTTAGGTTCTTTATGGAGTTTAATTCAGCCTTTTATTCACATAATGGTAATTTCATATTTTTTCGGTTTTTTATTAAGACAGCCGAGAGAATTTATGGTAATGAACTTAGTCGGCGGTATTCCTTTGTGGAGTTTTATAGTAAGCAGCTTAACGATTTGTTCAAGTTCTTTAGTTACACGTGATCAAATAATAAAAAAAGTTAGAATTTCTAAGACTTTTTTTCCTGTTGCGGATAGTTTAGGGCAATTATATACTTTAATTTGCTCATTTTCAGCAATGTATTTTGCTTTTATTTTATTATTTCCAGAAAAATTTTCTTGGCAAATAATATTTATGCCGATATTAATTTTGCCCTTAATAATATGTGTGATTAGCAGTTCTATCGCAGTAGCATTTTTAACGCCGTATATTCGAGATATTCCGCAAATGTTGAGTGTTATTCTTGGAGTTATTTATTGGAGTATACCGATAGTTTATCCATATTCGCTAATTCCGGAGTCTAAAAAGATATATTTTGAATTTAATCCGTTCTTTTTAGTTATAAGACCCGTACAAGCGTTGGTGATTGACGGAACATTACCGGATATGATGCTGATAGTTAAGTCTATTATAGTTGCGTTTATTACTGTTTGTATCAGTTATTTAATTTATAGACAATTTTCTAAAAGAGTTATTTATTATTTATGAAACTTGGTTTTAATCTAGATTTTAATGAATTAGATTTAACCGGACTTAAAAAATTAGATCAAATATTTTTAGATTATCTCTTTAAAGCCGATAGATCTTTGCATAAAGATTTAATGTTATTTAGATCGACTCCTCTCTCCATTATTCCAAAAGATTATTCCGAATTTTTGCTAAAAATTTCCCCTCATTTAGACGATTTTTTAGCAGAGTTATTTTGTATTTCAAAAGAAATAACGATATCAAGGTTAAAACATAAAGATTTTGATATTATTTATGAATGTAAAAGAAAATTTGTTCAACGTGTTGCCGTAAAAAAATATCCACCGGAAAAAATAAAAGATATTGATTTTGAAGATGTGTATTTAAAGCTAACTGATTTAATAGGTGCGAATTTTACTTCTAGAGAATTTGCCAAACAAATAATTATATGGCAACAGGCAGAAGAAAGTTTTGCAGAAGAATTAGACATAGCAGCTAGGTATGCTGCGTATAGGGTTTATTCGTGTGATGGTATCAAGCCACAGGATGACATCCTATTCAACCTCCCACAAAAACTAGATAAAGAAAATCTAATAGACGATAAAAAAATATTAAAATATCAAAAAAATGAGAGAGTAGATTTTGACTATACAGATTCTTTTTTAAATCTAGATGAAGCTTTAAACCATTCTCATTATTGTATTTATTGCCATAAGCAGGATAAGGATAGCTGTTCTAAGGGATTACTGCAACCTCAGAATCGTCATTACGAGGAGCGAAGCGACGTGGCAATCTCAGGAGATTTGACGAGATTGCCACGCTCCTTGCACTCGCTTGCAATGACGGATTTAAAACAAGGCTGCCCGTTAAAACAAAAAATTTCTGAAATGAACTATGTTAAGGCACAAGGTTTTAACCTAGGTGCTCTTGCTATTATCGTTATTGATAATCCGATGGTTGCAGCAACAGGTCATAGGATTTGTAATGATTGCTCAAAAGCTTGTATTTACCAAAAGCAAGATCCGGTAAATATCCCATTAATAGAATCAAATATTTTAGAAGAAACGCTTAAATTACCTTACGGCTTAGAGATATATTTACTGCTTACTCGTTGGAATCCGCTTAATATTTATGCACCGCTTCCGAAAGAACCTACTAATTATAATATTTTAGTTACCGGTCTTGGTCCTGCAGGTTTTAGTCTTAGCTATTATTTATTACGGTCAGGTCATAATGTTGTGGCTATTGACGGTTTAAAAATTACTCTACTGCCTTTTGACGTTCATAAGCCTATAAAATTTTGGCATGAATATAAAAATTTGTTATCGGAAAGAATGCCAAGAGGATTTGGAGGGGTAGCGGAATATGGAATTACCGTTCGATGGGATAAAAACAATCTCAATATATTGCGGCTAATATTAGAGAGAAATAATAATTTCAAATATTATGACGGAGTAGCTTTAGATTTTAATATAACGAAAGAACAAGCTTTCGATTTGGGTTTTGACTATATAGCTTTTTGCATTGGAGCAGGTCAGCCGAAAGTTTTAGATATAGAAAATTTTGAAGCTAAGGGCATAAAAACGGCTTCTGATTTCTTAATGACTTTGCAAAGCGGAGGGGCATTTTTGAAAAATTCTAATACTAATATGGTAATTAGGATGCCGATTACGGTAATAGGCGGCGGTCTTACTTCCTTAGACGCAGCAACGGAAAGTTTATATTACTATAAAAAACAAGTAGAGGAATTTGCCGAAGATTATATAGAAAAAGATTTAACGGAGGAAGATAAAGAAATAGCTGAAGAATTTATTGCTCATGCAAAATTGTTTAAAGAAGCTAAGAATAATGAAGAATTAAGAAAGGTTTTTAATAAGCTTGGGGGTGCTACTGTCTACTATCGTGGAAGATTGCAAGATTCGCCGGTATATAAATTAAATCACGAGGAGCTAATATATGCATTAGCACTCGGTGTTGATTTTAAGGAAAATATGCAACCTTTAAGGATTAATGTTGATAAATACGGTCATGTGGAATCTGTGGAGTTTGAGAATCGAAACCGTTATTGCGAGCAGTCAAAGACTGCGTGGCAATCTCAGGAGTGTTGCTTAACAAGATTGCCACGTCAATGTTACGCATTTCCTCGTAATGACATCAAAACCAAAACCGTGATTATGGCAATCGGTATAGAAAATAACACTCAATTCGATGAGGATAAATATAGTTATTTCGGTGATTGTAATCCTAAATATTCGGGTAGTGTAGTGAAGGCTCTTGCTAGTACCAAAGAAGGGTACGACGCTATTAACAAAAGGCTTATAAATAATAATCCTAGCTTTAAAGGTAGTTATAAAGATTTTTGTACGCAGCTTGATTATTTGCTGACTTCTAGGGTTAATAAAATAAATATTTTAGATGATAAAACTTTTGAGTTGATAATTCATTCGCCGCTTGCTGCTAAAAATTTTAAGTTCGGACAGTTTTTTCGCTTACAAAATTATTCTGAAGATGCTGCTAAGTTAATAGAGCCTGTAGCCTTAAGCCCTATCGATATTGATGTAGAAAAAGGCTTAATTAGCTTTATAGTTTTTGAAGTCGGTAAATCTACTAGCTTATGTAAAACATTATCCGAAAATGAGAAAGTAGTTTTAATGGGACCGACAGGTTCGCTGCTAGAAATACCTCAAAATAAAAAAATAGTTATTGTTGATTTCGAAGCCGGTAATATAGGCTTATTAAAAGTTCTAAAAGAAAATAATAATGAAGTTATATTTGTTACCTATCCTGATATAAAAATCCGTAAATTAGTTTCAGCGGATATAGTAATAATTAATGCTTCTCCTGAAATAATAGAAGAATTGCAAAGTCTAAAAAATGAAATATTCAGTGAAAATACAAAAATAATAGTTAGCGTTAATTCATCGATGCAATGTATGATGAAAGGAATTTGTGGACAATGTATTCAAAAAGTTAAAGGAGAGCAGAAATATATTTTTGCATGTAGCCAGCAAAATCAAAATGCAGAAATAGTTGATTTTAAGAGCTTGAAAACTCGTTTACGCCAAAACTCTTTGCAAGAAAAAATGAGAAAATTAGTGGCTAATTCATCCATGATTTAATAGCTTCATTAACTCTTCTAGTTGTTCAGGTGATAATTCACCAATTTTTTTTGAATTTTATCAACCATAATATGAGATTCTAAATTAAGATCATTTAGCTCTGTAGGAGTCAATAACAGGCAAAAAGTTGGGGCATTTATTTTAAATCCGTTGTTAGAGGGCAAACTGTTATACAGGGATGATTTTTATATAAATTAGATTGAACAACAACAGCGGGGCGAGGTTTACCATAATCTCCAGATATTACACTAAGCAACAATATATCTTTTTTTAATTTCTATTATTTCCATTCATCTAACCAACTTTCTTCATTGTGTTTTAACCATAAGTCGGCATCACAGGATTGTTTTCTTTACTAGCTAATAAGGATTGACGTTTAGCTTCTTTGGCTAGGTCTGAATTTTCTAGTTGTTTAAGATATACGTATTGCTTCACTAATTATCCAGCTTTTTCCACGGTGTAAATCATAAGTTGCTTTTTCAAGTTTTTTACTTAAATTTATTTCTAAGCGTATACTAGTCGTAATACTTTTTGTCATTTTTATCCTCCTTATAATATTTAATTGTAACACAAAGTGTTACATATCGCTAGTTAAATAAATTTACTTCTCAAAACGACAAAATGCTCTACTACTATCTTGATTAAGAAAATCAATAATTTGTATTACTATAGAATTATTGTTATATTTCTCGGCAACTTGTTTTATACGCTCAGCAAAATTACCTTTACCTGAGAAGATTTCTTCGATAGCTTTTAAAGCACTTAAAGACTTTACTTTATCAAACCCTTTTCTATTCATACCGATTAGATTTAAGCCCTCAAGCACCGCACGTTTGCTACTTACAAGCCCAAACGGTATTACATCTGCTCCGACCGGCGATAGCCCGCCGATCATCGAATATTCACCGATTCTAGCATATTGATGTACGGCAGACAGTCCGCCGATTATTGCATAATCACCTACCCCAATATGACCTGCTAGGCTTACATAATTAGCAAATACTACATTATTGCCGATTTTACAATCATGACCTATATGGACGCCGACCATAAATAAATTATTATTTCCTACTCTTGTCACCATTCTGCCGCCTTGGCTTCCTGCTTGTACCGTAACATATTCTCTAATAGTATTATTAGAACCGATTATCGTGCTTGATCGATCATTAGCATATTTTAAGATTTGTGGAGGTTGACCTATTGATGCAAAAGGATAGATTACGGTATTTTCGCCGATTTCGGTAATCCCTTCAATTACTACATGGGATTTTAACTCGACATTGTCATGAAGCACAACTTCAGGACCTATAATACAATACGGTCCGATTTTTACGTTTTTACCAAGCTTTGCACCTTCTGTAATTACAGCTGTAGTATGGATATTAGAATTTGACACTATGTCCCTATGCTTTATCTTTAATCATTGCGGTAAACTTACTTTCTGCAGCTATTTCACCTTCGACCGTAACCGTACTTGAAAATTTCCATACGTTAGCTCTTTGCTGATCAATAACAGCGTGGATATGCATAGTATCCCCCGGCTGAACAATTCTACGAAATTTTGCATTTTCGATAGCCATTAAAAACACTTCTTTATTCTTAGTAGAACCTAAAGATTTAGCAACTAATATAGCAGCTAATTGTGCCATAGCCTCAACCATTAGAACACCGGGCATAACAGGCCTTGCCGGAAAATGTCCTGTAAATTGCGGTTCGTTAACAGTAACGTTTTTAATACCTGTTATTGATTTGTTAGGATCGATTTTAAATACTCTATCTACTAATAAAAATGGATAGCGATGAGGTATCCAATCCATGATTTCGGTAATATCTATGATCATTTATTTAGGTCTCTTCTTTAATGTAAATTTTCCGTCATTGCGAGGAAATTATGAAATAATTGACGAAGCAATCTAGTAAAAAGTACTAAAATCAGCACTTTTTGCTAATTTTTTTGGATTGCCATGTAGCCTATGGCTGCTCACAATGACGACTCAGGTATTCATGCAACAACAAAGCTCTTTTCAATAGCAAACTACTTTTTTAATTTGCTATTAGAGGTCTTTAGTAATTGTTTCATAATAATAGATTGTCTATGCCAATCCATGATAGGAATTGCAGGGCTGCCGCCGACAATTTTACCTGCTTCTATATTTTGTGCTACACCGCCTTGTGCCGCTACCTGTGCCCCGTCGCCTATATTTAGATGTCCGGCGATTCCTACTTGCCCTCCAAGAGCACAATATTTACCGATCGTGCTACTTCCTGCTATACCTGTCTGTGCTACGATAATAGAGCCTTTACCTATTTTGACGCCATGCCCTATTTGTACTAAATTATCTATGCGGCATAAATCTTTTATAATTGTATCTTGAAGTGATCCTCTATCAATAGTAGTGTTTGCACCGATTTCAACATTATTGCCGATTTTAACTATTCCTATATGAAATATTTTGTGATGTACGCCTTTTTCGGTAGAAAATCCAAACCCGTCCTGTCCAATTTTTGCACCTGAAAGTATTACGACGTCGTTGCCTATAATTGCATAATTTATTGAAACATGTTGTTCTATTCTAGCGCTTCTGCCGATATTTACACCTCTACCTATAAAACTTCCAGCTTCTATAATACTATTATCACCTATAATAACATCGTCTTCAATAACTACATTGTGACCTATATAACAATTTTTTCCGATAGTCGCCGAATCTGCAACAATAGCGGATTTCATTATTTTAGCAGGGTATGATTTAATAGGAGCATAAAAAAAATCTATTAATTTGCCGTAAGCAAAATATGAGTTCTGGGCGTGTAATAAAACAGTATTTGGATTTGCTTCTCCCGTAAAATTTTTCGGCACTATACAAGCAGCAGCTTTGGTAATTTTTAAAAATTCGGAGTATTTAGGATTGCTTAAAAAGCTAATATCATTTGGTGATGCTTCCTGCAGAATTTTAATATCATGAATAGCTATATCTTCATGAATCTTAGGAGGTTCTATAATATTGTGTAAAAAATCTATAATTGCCGTTAGTTTTCGTGGCCCTAGATTTTTATAAAAATTACTACTTACCATATAACTTTAAGCAAATTAATCATTAGCATTAGCGACAATTAATCATTAGCGACAGTATATAAGTGATAGTTTTATTATGCAACAAAATTTACAGGTGGCATAAAAGGTATTGCTAAGTAAAGAATGATATCGTCATTGCGAGCAGCCGTAGGCTGCGTGGCAGTCTCATGAAATAATAACAAACTCCTGAGATTGCTTCGTCAATTACTATGCAATTTCCTCGCAATGACGGAAAAACTGATCCACGCAACAACGTCTACTTGATTGTAAGATCTAGGAAAAAAATAGATAAAAAGTCACAAATATTAATTTTTATTAATATAAACTTAATATTTATCTTAATATCTAGAAGAATTTTTAGGGCAATATTAAAAGACAAGGGATTTGACCCCGATATTGCTTTTAAACAGCTACATGACAGTCAAAAAACAAATATAGATTTATACGTAGTGTGTACTAAATCTCAGTACTCAATTTCTGGAAATTCTATCTTATGAAAATGCTCCTGATGAGAAAGTCATAAAATTCGTATACGCTTCAGGGGCTTTTCCTATATATTTTCAGCCCGTACAAAAAACTGTTCAAGGAGTAGTTTCAACATATGTGGATGGTGGAGTTACGAATAATTACCCGGTTGAGGTGTTTGATGATAAAACTGCAGCACGAAGCCTCCCTCAAACAGATAATAAAAATTATAAAACTCTTGGGTTTAAACCAATCAATAAAGAAATATTAGAAGCTTATCAGAATGGTACAGAACCTAAACCGTTTGTGGATACTACTATTGTTGTGGATCAACTATATGCATTAGCTGAAGTTCTCACAAGCTCTGACTTGATAAGTTGTTTTCAGAATCATGATAGAACAGTTTTTATTGATGATCATAATATATCAGCTTTAAGTTTTGATATCACAGCTGAACAAAAAGAAGCATTAATAAATTCAGGTTATTCTGCAACTTGTGACTATGTGATGAGAATGGAGAATATAATGCTTGCAGGACTAGGAGTAAACGATTCTAATGATAGCCTTGTATTATAACAACGCGAGTGGATAACCCGCTATTCGCTTTAATCTTGTTTTACAGATAGCATAAAAGGTATTGCAAAATAAAGATTGATATCGTCATTGCAAACGACTGCTTTGTTGTATGGCTCGAAAAACCCGCTCGATGTCATTTCCGCTTTCGCGGAAATGACATAAAACGAGTCATGAGAGCAATACCAATTTTTGAAATCAATAATCATATTGACTTGTTTAAAGTTTTGCTTAGAATCATCTTGGAACAGTTAAGGTTGTTCTGGAGTATAGAAACCTCCATCAACAGGCGGTAAAATCGCCGTTAAATTGGTTTATTTCTCGATATTTTACGGTCGGGGAGGTAGTAGTCATGTTCAGGGCTTAGAGTATTAACTTTAAGCCTAAAAACTACTCAGCTGTTCTTGTTGACGGTGTTTCTAACTCCCTGATCACCAATCGGGCTTTAACTTAACTTCTTGGTGATCAAACTTGAATCATTTAAGTTTAACTAAGGAGAACTATAAGCCGTTATGAACACTAAAACAGTAGAAATAGCTATTATTGAGCCATATCTAGATTTTTTTATTAAAGACAAAGACTTATTACATGAAATTTATCCAAATGGTATAAATAGGGAATTAAGAATAGAATTTATTTTAGTTAAAAAACCTTACACATCATATTCTTACTACAAATTAATTAGAAATTTATTCAATTTACCATACCGAAAATTATACTTATAATCGATAAACAACTTTTAAAAGCATCGCTTGGTTTATTTCGTTCAATTATTATTGGCACTGTATTATATCTAAACTTAGTTAAAATTTTTATCTATGATAAGAATGATTTTGTATTGAACATACGAGCTTTAAAAAGTAATGAAAATTACTTTTTATTATATTAAAATTAATTACTTTAAAAAACTGATTAACTGGGAGTAATTAAATAAGCAGAATTTAAATGGTGGAGGCAAGTATACTCAAATGCTTTCAAGAATTGAATTTTATTTTGAGAGGTGAGGATGCGAATCCTTGATAAAATGAAAGAGCAATTTTTGAAAGCATTTGAGTATAGACGATTTGCTCCACCAAGCGACAGTATATTAAGTAATACTTTTTTGTATAACAAAATTTATAAGCATCATAAAAATTAAAGATGAAGGCAAATTTGTATTGAACATACGAGCTTTAAAAAGTAATGAAAATTACTTTTTATTATATTAAAATTAATTACTTTAAAAAACTGATTAACTGGGAGTAATTAAATAAGCAGAATTTAAATGGTGGAGGCAAGTATACT
>NZ_JAQCNX010000031.1:0-17889 GCF_036857515.1 Candidatus Rickettsia tasmaniensis
AAATAGTTATTATTAAAACACAAGAACGTAGAAACGAAATAATAAATCTCTTAAAAACACCTATATCAAATTCTGATTCCACTAAATTTCGAGCTAATATAAAAGAATTAGGTAATGTAGTTAAAGAATTTGGGCTTCCTAAAGTTATAGAAAGACATGATAAGGACAATATAGCTGTGCAACTAGCTTTAAAGGACTCTATTTTATTTATTGAATCTTTATATACAAACCGTGATGATATATTGAATGAAAAAAACGATTTTTATGTGCAGGATGAAAAGGGTGAATATAGTAATATTGTCTAATGTTAATCTCTTCTGACACCTAATAAATGTAAAATCAGATAAGCAGCAATTGCCACTCTCCTAAGAATCGTGTATGCTGGTTTTCCCGCACACAACTCAAACCTGTTAGACCCAGCTATTTGGTTGTGTGTCACCTTACTCCCATTCAATGGAGCGTTTTATTATGAACCTCATGCACATGTGATGAGTTTCTTTTAAGTCGGCTCACGCTTTTCAAAATATTTCTTATATGCCGGATCATATATTGTAGTATCCATTTTAACTTTCACATGTCTTACAATCGGTAAATATTTCATTTTGAGTCTCTTTATTCATACTCTTAGGTTCATCTAGTGACATAGATGGTTGCCTAGCGGAAACAACTCTTTGATACAACCTCGTGTCACACACTATTATATGGCTTTTTGGTTATTTAGGTATATGTTAAATATTGCTGAATATCATAGAAAGTACTAAAAAACACAAAATTTCCTTTCATATATCCTTTAGTGTTTTATAATGGCATACAAAAATATACTGCTCCTTTAAATTTATGGGAATTATTTGAAAATAGTGAATTAGTAAAAGCTACTTGGATTAATGATTATCAGCTAATTAATGTTCATGAAATTCCTGATGAAAAATTGACAGAAAATACTTGGTCCGGAATTTTATAATTTTTTATGAAGCACATTCATACACGAGATTTGTTAAAGAGATGGTAAGAAATAGCGGACCTTTTACCTATATTTGCTGAGGTTAATATAGGGATTGATTATATAGAGTTAATTTTATTCTACATTTTGACCAAACTGGGTCAAAATGATATAATAGAAATAGAAAAAATACTTAAATCACAATTAATATAGCCAAAAATTTAATCACAGCCGGTGTAAAAACTGGTTTAATAGCTACCTCAACCGGATTAAAGAAGGAAGAGGTTGAAAAACTTAAATAAATTACTTATACATGTATTTATTATCATTTATATTAGGAGGATTAAATGCATTACTCCGTCAATTACATTTATCAATTAGCTCTATAGAGTTTTATAAAGACGTATATAAAAACTATCAAGGGTACGGAATAAGATATGTATTTACCTTATCTTTTATCCCATCAATAATTTATTGTATTTTTATATTAAATTACATAATAACTTTAAAAGATTATTTTAACGGAATACAATCATCAAAAGTTACAGCCAACATTGAATATATTATCAATCAATTACCGGAAATTAAATATAATAATTCAAACATTTCAGTTGAAGAAGTAGAGCCTATATATTTATATAGCAAGAATAACAATAAAATAGTCGTCATTGATACAAAAAATCAAGTTTCTAACAAAGAAAAAAGCAAAATACCGTTTATACTTGAAGAGAATAAGCTGAAGATAAATTTAATTGTAGCCAATACTAAGAAAAATTTCCTAAGTACTGTTAACTATTCTGAGATATTCAAGCAAAATGAAGTAATTTTAACTCCTGAAATAATAAAAAAATATTTTGCCAATAATTTATTATATGCACCAAATTTATTTATTTATTTCGGTATGCCGGCTATTATATTATTTTGGTTTGTAACATTCTTATTAGAGAGAAGTATTATAGTTTTGTTAGTATATAGCTTAGCTAATTTACTTACTACTAAAACTTCAATACAAACTTCTATAAGGTTAGTAATGTTTTCAAGCGGAGTTCCGATAATATTACAACCGGTTATTATTATATTAATACCGGAATTAAGCATATTATTACAGCTACTACAAATGTTTACAACTTGTTTAGTATTTGTCGCTATTTGGCAAATTAACAAGAACCTATTGCACTATATATAAGAAAAATCAGTTATCATATAATATGTGATTTTGAATCCTCAATTTACTAAAAAAACAGTCTATTATTAAAAAAAAGTTTTTATTGTTAAAATGAAACCTAAAGTTATTTATAAATTTAGGTAATTTAAATGGGTAAGGAAAAAAAGAAAGTAAGGTTTGCAGAAGAGCCGCAAGTTAAGGAATTTTCACAAGATAAAGAAGCAACAGAAGTAGACCTTATAAGAGGAAGAGTAATTAATATTTATGATAAAGGCGGTTACTTAAAGCCGGATCAATTGGTAATTCATGAACGAGAAGTTATTGGAGTAAAAAATGTTGAAGTAAAGAGTAATCTAAATTTCTTTCAACAAATTTTCGCTGCAGTAGGTCTTATAAAGGACACAAAAACAATCAAAGAAGAATTTACTTATATACTACCGGCGATATACAAGGAATATTAAAGGATAACGGTCAATTTATTAATAATTCTGAAGAAATTAGAAAATTTGTTGATAAAAATAAAGATATTCAAATTGCAGATATTGACGGTATCGGTATTGGTAATTTAAATCATCAGGGTAAAATACAAATTAATTCAAAGTTTGGACTAAGTAATGAAAAAATTATTCTTTATAAGGATGGTCAATTAGCTGCTATTGAAAGAAAAGGTCCACTTATAAATCAAGAAGGAGAGCCTTTATACAAAGATAACTTAGTCCAAAAAGATAATAAAGTTTATCTATTTGGAGATGCCGGAAGAAATATTGATACACCTTTTAGAGATCCAAAAACTAGAGCTAGAGATAATTGGAATAGATTAATAAAGAAATTTAAGCATGTTTTAATACCGGAACATGAGTTAGGAAAATTAAACGATGCAATAGTAGATTCTGTAAGAAGGTAGTTCATCCAAATCCAAAACTTGCAGAACATCATCTTCAAGAAATAGCTCAAGGTAAACAAATATGGGATGGGCATGAATTTGAAATATTACGTATGGGACCAGAGGAAAAAAATCACCAATTATTCTATGATACCTCCTCTCAAAGATTACTTGATGCTAACGGTAAAGTAGCTTCTAATATCGGTAAAGAAAGTAAAAGCATGAATAATGTTCAAGCATTTGTAATGGGAGAGGATGGAACAATTTATATGGGTACTCATAAAAATCAATATTTGCCAAATACTAAAAATCTTGTTCACGGTTCATTTTTAAGTGGAAAGCCTGCGGAAGCAGGAATCCAGCTAAATGTCATACTCCGGCATTGTTGCGTGGATTGGTAAAACCCATTATGTCACCTAGTTCGCTTGACCACTGGGACCATAAAAATAATTTAAAGTACTAATATTTAAGTTGGGTCCCGCTACAAGCTTGCGGGATGCTGACAAAGCAATTTTGGATTCCCGCTCTAGCTAGGAATGACATCGAAGGTGTTTTTTGCACCATGCAACAACGTCCCTAGGTAATGTTGGATTAATCACTTATTTATAATATGCTCTCCTTCTTTTCTACTTCTACTAGTTTCTACACAATTAAATTTTAGTTTATATTAACAAGCTAATTTTTTATTAAATAATATAATTATATACTTGACTAAATTACTTGGGTATTGTAGATATAAAACACTTTTTAAGTTTTAATAGGTTAGTTATATGATGCTAACGACGAAAGGAAGATATGCCGTAATGGCAATACTTGAAATGGCTTCAAAATCAAGTGCCGAACCGGTCACTTTGAATGAAATGTCCGTAAAACAAAATATATCGCTTAACTATTTAGAGCAGATATTTTCTAAACTTAAAAAAGCTGATCTAGTTAAGGCTATTAGAGGATCGAAAGGTGGGTATATTTTAATCGGTAACCTAGAAGAAATAAAAATTTCCGATATTATGGACGCCGTTAACGAAAATTTTATAATGACTACCTGCTATAAGAAGTCAGTTAAAACTTGCGTGCCTGATACAATAAAATGTAATTCGCATAAATTATGGCAAGGTCTTGGTAAGCATATTAGAGATTATTTTGAAAATATCTCAATTAAAGACGCTTTAAACTCAAATTTAAATATATGATATATTTAGACCATAATGCTACTACTTTTATCAACCCTAGAGTTAAGGAATTCATAATAAGTTTAATGGACAAGGAGCTTAACCCTTCATCAGCACATAGCTCAGGTAGATTTGCTAAGAATCTCATAGAAACAGTACGCGTACAAATAGCGGCGGCTCTTGGTATAACCTTATCATCTAGAGAATATGATATTACTTTTACTTCATCAGGGACTGAAGGTAATAATTTAATAATGAAAAATTTTTATGACGGCGATATTTTTATTTCAGCTATTGAACATTTATCGATCTATAACCATATAAACTATGCTCCAAATATTAAAGTTATAAGAGTTAATACGCAAGGGCTAGTTGATTTAGAACATTTAGAAGAGTTGTTAGCTCAAAGTAATACTAGTAAAAAACTAGTTTCCATAATAATGGCTAATAATGAAAGTGGAGTTTTACAAGATATAGCTGAGATAGGTAAAATAACTAAAAAATATGAGGCAAAATTTCATAGCGATTTAGTGCAAGGTTTTGGCAGAATACCAATAAATATCAAAGCATTAGGATTAGATTTTGCTACAATTTCAGGGCATAAAATAGGAGGGGGGCAGGGTGGTGCTGCTTTAATTTCTAGCTCTAATTTTCAAGTTACTCCAATGATTATAGGAGGAGGGCAGGAAAAATCAGTACGTGCAGGCACTGAAAATGTTTTAGCAATTGCAGGATTTGGTTTAGCTTCTGCATTGAGGATAGACAATATCTCAGAAAATTATATAAAAATCAAAAAGTTACAAGAAAATTTAGAGAAAAAATTAAAAAAATATCCTAATGTAAATATTGTTAGTAATAACGTAGCTAGGTTGCCTAATACTACCTTAATTACTATACCAAATACGGATGCACAAGCGAAATTAATCGGGTTTGATTTACATAATATTTGCGTAAGTTCCGGTTCTGCTTGTTCATCGGGAAAAATATCTAAATCGCATGTATTAACCAATATGGGTGTAGGGGAAGAAGAAGCAAAATCTTCGATTAGGATATCTTTAAGCCATACTAATACGGTAAGTGATATAGAGGCTTTTATAGAGGCTTTTGAGGAGATTTATGATTTCATTCCTAGCTAAAAGCGATGTTGTTGCACGGTTCCGTTGATGTCATTCCCGCTTCCGCGGGAATGACATCGATGACTGTTTAAACTATACCAAAACATGAATTAATTTAACCATATGAACCCACAATTAAACAATTTAACCTTACCGATATATATGGATTATCAGGCGACGACTCCAATAGATCCAAGAGTAATGGAGGCAATGTTGCCTTATTTTACTACCAAGTTCGGCAATCCTCATTCACGCAGCCATTCTTTCGGTTGGGAGGCAGAAAACGCCGTTGAAGAGGCAAGGAGTATGGTAGCAAAGTTAATAGGAGCGGATACTAAAGAAATTATTTTCACTTCCGGTGCAACTGAGTCTAACAACCTTGCAATAAAGGGAATAGCAAAATTTTACAGCAATAAAAAGAATCATATTATTACCGTAGTCAGTGAACATAAATGCGTACTTGATGCTTGCAGGCATTTAGAGCAAGAAGGTATAAAAATCACATACTTACCAATTAAGCCAAATGGAATAATCGATTTAGAAACTCTAAAAAATGCCATTACCGATCAGACTATGTTAGTTTCAGTTATGGTGGTTAATAATGAAATAGGTGTTGTTCAGCCTTTAAAGGAAATCGGGAAAATTTGCCGTGAAAAGGGCGTTTTTTTTCATTCCGATATTGCTCAAGGTTTTGGTAAAATTCCAATTGATGTTAACGCGTTTAATATTGATCTTGCCAGTATCTCAGGGCATAAAATTTACGGTCCGAAAGGAATAGGGGCATTATATGTAAGGAAAAAACCTCGTGTGCGTGTTACACCGCTCATAAACGGTGGCGGGCAGGAGAGAGGTATGCGTTCAGGTACGCTACCGACTCCTTTAATCGTAGGGCTTGGCATGGCTGCTGAAATAGCGTATAGTGAGATGGACAAAGATACTAAGCACGTAAATTACTTATTCGACAGATTTTTAAATAATATACATAAGCGAATTTCAGAAGTTTATTTAAACGGCGATAAAAATCAAAGATATAAAGGTAATTTAAATTTAAGCTTTGTCGGAGTTGAAGGAGAATCAATTATCCTTGCCATTAAAGATTTAGCGGTTTCCTCCGGTTCTGCTTGTACTTCTGCCTCTTTAGAGCCGTCATATGTTTTACGTTCTATGGGAATCGGTGAAGAGCTTGCCCATACTGCAATTAGGTTCGGCATAGGTAGATTTACTACCGAGCAGGAAGTTGACTACGCAGTAAATTTAATATGCTCAAAAATCGATAAACTAAGGGAATTAAGCCCTCTTTGGGAAATGATGCAAGAGGGAATTGATTTGAAAAAGATTAAATGGGCTGTACATTGAGAATATCCAATGACGGCTCAGGTATTCACGCAAGTATAACATACAAAACCAAATTTTAGAGAATCACAATGGCTTATAGCAAAAAAGTGATAGATCATTATGAAAATCCTCGTAATGTTGGATCGCTTGATAAAGAAAATAAAAATGTTGGTACAGGACTAGTTGGAGCTCCTGCTTGCGGTGACGTTATGAAGTTACAAATCGCAGTTGATGATGACGGGATTATTACAGATGCTAAATTTAAAACATTCGGCTGCGGTTCAGCTATTGCTTCAAGCTCTTTAGTAACGGAGTGGGTTAAAGGAAGATCGGTAGAAGATGCTGAGACTATTAAAAATACCGAAATAGCCAAAGAATTGTCACTTCCACCGGTAAAATTACATTGCTCACTACTTGCTGAAGATGCAATAAAAGCAGCTATAGCCGATTACAAACAGAAAAAAGAAAGCAAAAAAGACTCTTAAAACATGAAAAATGTTATTTCATTAACCGATTCTGCTACAAGGCAAGTAAAATTGCTAATAGAAAAACGCGCCAAGCCTACCTTTGGTATTAGGGTAGGGGTTAAGTCAGGCGGTTGTGCCGGTCAGACTTATTACGTGGAATATGCCGATAGTAAAAATCAATTCGATGAAGTAGTTGAAGAAAAGGGCGTACGGATACTAATCGATCCAAAGGCATTAATGTATATTCTAGGTTCTGAAATGGACTATGTAGAGACTAAATTCAAATCCCAATTCACTTTCACCAATCCCAACGAAAAAGCTAATTGCGGCTGCGGCAAATCTTTTAGTGTGTAACACTTTAAAATCAATAAAGGTTTTAAAATATGTTTAACTGGGTTTATAATAAAATATTCTCTTATCCTTCACCTAATATTGAAAGCTTACGAAAAGAACTAGAGGAAAGAATTGATTTCTTTTCTCCGCTTAATACAGAAGAAAAGGAAAGAAGGGCTGAAATTAGACTTATGAGAGATGCTGATATCGAAAAAAGTACATGACCGTGATAATATAGAGGGGATAAAGATTGAGCAAGAGTATGGATATTCGGTTTATAATATTAAAGTTGATGGTTTAGAATCTGCTGAATATGTTTTAAATGTCAGTAATATTAAAAGTTTGGATTCTGATAAAAAAATTGCCGTTGTTGGAGGAAATCTTAAATTTAATAATCACCATAAAAAGTCAATTGCAGTTGACTATTACACCAATAGCTTTATTTTAAGAAAAATCATGCAAATCACCGGAAAATGAAATCCCCCAGCCTACTGCGATATGATTAGGATCGCGTATATTATATTTAACTAAATTCTGAACAGGAGTACCATAATTTTGTGAAATTTTTGATAAAGCATCTCCTGATTTCACTGTATAAACTTTAGCGGTGTGATTTGGCATATTAACTCCTAAGATTATTTTTGATAGCTTTTTTAAGCTATCAATCTTTTGTTTAGAAATCAAGAGTAAAATAATTATAGTAGTTTTAACTATTGCTAAAAATCATTATTTCAGCTATTTTAAAGCTGTTTCTTTAAATTAGATCAAATATGTCACAAAAATTAGGTTTCTGGGCGGTTTTTGCCTTAGTAACCGGCAGTCAAATCGGTACTAGCGTTTTTATATTGCCGTTAAGTTTAGCACCGTTCGGTATATACAGCATTTGGGGCTGGGTACTTTCATTATTTGGTGCTATGAGTATAGCACTGGTATTTTCTACCCTTTGTGCAAAATTTCCTAAAACAGGAGGTCCGCACGTTTATGTACGGGAAAATTTCGGGGATAAAATAGCTTTTTTCACCGGTTGGACTTACTGGGTTATATCCTTTGTCAGTACAAGTATAGTAGTCATTTCGGCAATAGGTTATCTAACGCCTTTTTTTAAATCACAAGCGATTTTAGACTTAATATTACAGATCATATTATTAGGTGCTATTATGGTTTTAAATTTAAAAGGTCCTGAAGTAACAGGAAAAGCAGAGTTTTATTTAACTCTCTTAAAATTTGTTCCATTGCTTGTAGTAGGTTTATGTGCTTTATCACATTTTAATATAGATAATATAACTATTGCCGAGGAAGTAGAGAATTTAAGCATTCCGAGCATTATGGGAAGAGTTGCACTTCTTACTTTTTGGGGATTTATCGGCGTAGAATGTGCAACTACCACGGCAGGTGCGGTAAAAGATCCGGCAAAAACCATTCCACGAGCCATAATAGTTGGAACTTTTTGCGTAGCAGTGTTATATATTGTTAATAGCATAGGTATAATGGGATTAATCCCTGCTTCTGAACTTATTAGTGCTAAAGCTCCTTATGCCGATGCCGCTTCATTATTATTCGGAGGTAAATGGTCAAGCGTAATTATTACGGTTATAGCCTCGATTATATGTATAGGTACGCTCAATGCTTGGGTGCTAACTAGCGGACAGATAGCTCTTGGGCTTGCAGAAGATGGTTTATTACCAAAATTTTTTGCTAAGAAAAATAGCAATAACGCTCCAACTCACGGAATTATTGTAAGCTGCCTTGGCATTGTGCCGTTATTAGTCTTTACAGCAAATGATAATTTTGCCAAACAGATTACACAAATAATAGATTTCTCGGCAATAACATTCTTATTCGTCTATTTAATTTGTAGCTTAGCTTTCTTAAAGGTGATTTTTAGCTCAAAAGAAAATTTTTCTTATTATTATTTACTTATAGCTATAATATCGATTATCTTTTGTGCATGGGTTATCTATGAAACACCTGTTAAAACTCTGATTATAGCTAGTTCTTTTACTATCTTTGGTATTCCTTTGTATTATGGATGGTATAAATGTCCTTACCGTCTATGAGCGTTGCCTAGCTGGATGCTGAGCCGTCATTGCGAGCGACTGTAAGGAGCGTGGCAATCCGGAAAAAATAATAATAAAATTCTGTAAATCAGAATTTTTTAACTGGATTGCTTTGTCAATTACTTAAGTAATTTCCTCGCAATGACGGCTCAACCTCCAAGCGGGCAAGAGCACGACATAAGAGATATAAACATGACAAAAATCCGCGTTAATCTGCTTAGAAATTTATTCACAGAATATGATATAGACGGTTATATAATTCCGTCTAACGATAAATATATGAGTGAATATGTTCCAAGCTACGCAAAGAGACTTGAATATATAACAGGTTTTACTGGTTCAAACGGTATAGCTATTATATATAAAGATACAGCATTATTCTTTACCGATGGACGTTATTTAGAGCAAGCAAATAAAGAGCTGGATTTAGAGCTTTTTAAGCTTTTTGACTTAAAAGATATATCTAAGTTTGGTAAAGATGCAAAAATAGGATACGATTCTGAATTATTTACTTATCCCACTATATCAAATTTAAAGTTCAATTTTCAGAAGATTAATGGAAATTTAGTTGATAAGATTTGGCCAAATCAGCCGCTAGAGCCAAACTCTAAAGTTTATTTGTATGATATTAAGTTTGCGGGCGTTAGTCATACTGATAAAATAAGTAAATGTCGTGAAATTTTTTTGGATTCCCGCTTTTGCGGGAATGACATAGAGGAAAGCGGGCATGACACCGAGCAATCTGCCTTAGTCATTCTCGATAGCTCCTCCATATGTTGGTTACTAAATTTGCGGGCTAGTGACGTTGCTTATACGCCTTTAATGTTTGCAAAAGTTATACTCACTTCTACACAATTATATTTGTTTATAAATCCTACAAGAATCGATGCCGAAATTATTAATGCTTGTCCTGAAATAACGATTTTACTGGAAGAAGAATTTGAAAATATTTTAAGAGATAGAGAGAATAAACATCTTTCCAAACCAGCTTATAGAGAGGAACTTAAAGGAGATACGAAACGCAGCACCGCAGCGTATAAAAGCGTACGTGAGGATACGAGTATCGGATCGATGTCTAAATTACCTCTAGAAGCGAAGTTTGGGAAGATGTTTAATATTTTTATTGATGATACTATAGCATCTGTTCATATAATGGACTTAGTAGCTGACAAAAAAGTACAAAAAATTACCGATCCATGCTTAATGCTTAAAGCTTGTAAGAACGATGTAGAAATTAAGCATGCAATCGATTTGCATATTAAAGATGCAGTAGCTTTATGTGAATTTTTTGCTGATTTCTCTCAATGTCATCCCCGTGAAAACGGGGATCCAGAAAAACATAATATGGATTCCCGCCTTTGCGGGAATGACATAGGAAATAACGAATTGACCGAGTATTCCCTCGGTTTAAAGCTTACAGAGCAACGAGCTAAACAAGAGGGATATGTTTCGGATAGTTTTCCTACTATTTGCGGATTTCAGGAAAATAGTGCTATTATTCATTATAGAGCTGACCAAAAAACTGCTAAAAAAATTGAAGGGCAGGGGATATTACTGATAGATTCCGGCGGTCAGTATCAAGGTGCTACTACCGATATAACTAGAACAATAGTAATAGGTATACCGACAGATGAGCAGAAAAAGCGTTATACGCAAGTACTTAAAGGACATATTGCTTTAGCTAAAGCCAAATTCCCAAAAAATATCATCGCAGGAGCTAATCTTGATATACTCGCTCGGCAATATTTATGGCAAGAAATGCTAGATTATCCACACGGTACAGGGCATGGGGTAGGGAGCTTCTTAAGTGTTCACGAAGGACCGCAAAGCATAAATCTTCGTAATAAAACAATACTTAAAGCAGGTATGATCTTATCTAATGAACCGGGTTTTTATATTCCTGGAAAATATGGTATTAGAATTGAGAATTTGATGTATGTAAAAGAAAATAATGGATGGCTTGAGTTTGAGACCTTAAGCCTAGTGCCTTATGCTAGTAAATTGACTGATATGAAACTACTTAATATTGATGAAATAAACTATATCAAGGAATATTATAACAAAATTAGAGCTAAAATTTATGATTTATTATCCACGCAAGCGAGGAATTGGCTTAATAATGAAATAAATTTATTTTTACAATCATTATTGTAATTGACGTTTCCGCTATTTATTGGTATAAAGTCTATTCTAATTTCTACATTGGGACGTCGCCAAGTGGTAAGGCAACGGTTTTTGGTATCGTCATCCGGAGGTTCGAATCCTCCCGTCCCAGCCATATTTTTACAATGAAGACATCCCTTTAAAAACATTTGACATGCATCCTAAATTTTCATTAGAAGCAGGTACTGCAAAACAAAATTAAGTAATTGTTCTATAATCTATATTATGGAAAATAAATAGCCCATCTTGCAAAGTGATGGGGCATTCGATTGGATTTGAACCAACGACCTTTGCCTTCGGAGGGCAACGCTCTATCCAGCTGAGCTACGAATGCAAATGTTGTCATTGCCTTCACGCAATAACTATTTAATAAGAGCGATCCAAAATAAATTTAATAATCGAAAACAAATAGTCTTTATAAATATTCTGAACCGGAATTTTATTTAATAACTTCCTTGCTTCATTTTCTAAACTTGCTTCATTTTCTATCAAATAATTAACTGTTTCATTGTAAACTTCATGCTTTACCATTAAGTCATGTATTTTTACAAAGTCATCTTTAGTACGCTTATCACATTTAATTATATTTTCGAGCCAAAGCTGCTTATCTTGCTCTAACTTATTATATAAAAAAATCAGCGGTAATGTAACTTTTCCTTCTAAGAAATCATCGCCAATATTTTTGCCTACCTGTTTATCATTACCCAAATAATCAAGCAAGTCATCTATAACCTGAAATATCGTACCGAGTAATTTCCCAAAGTCCTGCATATCTTTAGAAATATGGTCTACCTGCTCTGCTATAATAGCTCCAACTGCACAAGCAGCTCCAAATAGTTCGGCGGTTTTAGATTTAACTATTTGCTGATATTCGTCTATAGTTATAATACGTCGTTCATTTAACTTCACTAGCTGTACTACCTCCCCTTCGGAAATAATTGCCGAAGCTTTAGCTAGAACATTCATAGCTTTAATAGAGCCGGAAGCTACCATTAACTTAAAAGACTGACTAAAGAGGAAATCACCCACTAAAATACTTGTTTTACTGCCCCAAATAACGTTAGCCGTAGGTTTGAATCTTCTTAAAGTGCTGTCGTCTACCACATCATCATGAAGCAATGTGGCGGTGTGAATGAATTCAACGGCACTTGCAAGCTTTATATGATTATCGCCTTTATAATCAAACATTTTAGCAGTTATTATAGTTAAAAGCGGACGAATTCTTTTACCTCCTGCTTCTAGTAAATATTTACCGACCTTTTCTATTAACTCTTCATCACTTTTTAAACAGCTAATGATTAAATTGTTTAACTTAGTTACTTCATCTTTTAAATCTTGCTGTATTTTTACTATAATATTCATGGTATTTTTATAAATTGTTCTGTCATTGCAAGAAAAAATTGAAAATTTTGACGCAGTAATAATGATGATTAACGAAGTTCATCGAGTATACATTCCTCTAATATTTTTTGATTAACATTAGGAATTAACTCCATAATTTTTTCTTTTACATTTTCACCGGGTTGCACTTTTTTTACTGCTGCTTGATATAAAGATAAATAATATAAAGGTATAAGTTTATTTATATCATCTATATTACCTATTTTAGCTTTGTTTAAATCGGACAAATCAAACACATACTCAATGCTAGCATCAATTAAATTAGATGAATTCGGGTGATCGGAAATAGTTTTTAAAAATGATTTCAAAGCATTCCCGTATACTTCCTTACTCTCTTCCGAAAAATTTTTAAAATCCCCTACTCCGTATATATATGCACTTAAAACATCTATTATTCTAGAGTAATCATTAATTACTATCGTACCTTTACTGTAAGAATCTTTAAGAGCATTTACTATAGTTTCATTTGTTATATTAAATCCCGATGCGTTTGAATAGAGACTTAAAGCATTTATCTGTGCTCTAGTTAATTTGTTTAATTCAGTCACTAAATTAATATTTAAATTAAAATTATATTCCCTATCTTCAAAAATACTAAAATTATATTGTTTATTATTATTTAAAATATAGCTTAGTTCATTATTAAAATCTTTATATAGCTTATTATCAGAAAGTTTAAATAAATAGGTTTGCTTATCGTAATATTTCTTTATAAATTCTAATGAACCTATTATAAAACCAGGTTTTAGCTTAAATTGCGAATCTACCAAAAGATCAATATTATTATTGCCGAAATCGTTTAACTTACCTTTATATAATAAATTAATATTATTTTCAAAGTTATTACTATTGATTTTTGCATTAGTAACTTCAATTGTTAAATCTTTAGCAATATCTTTAAAATGCACACTACTAGTACTAATCAAGAAATTACCGGAAAATTTGAAATTATTATTCCAAGCGGGTCTATATAATAATAAGCCGGCAGGTATTATTCTATCTTCAAGGTTACTTTGTACTATTTCGGTTTCATAATAAATTTCTAATTTTTGCGGTATGTTATCAAGGAAATCCTGTTTACTTGTATAATACTTACTTTTGTCAAATAACATAGTAAGTATAGTATGATCTTCTTCATATAATTTTTGATTATCGACTAAGTCAAAAATTTCTGTTTTACCGGAAGTAAATTTAATATTTTCTATTAAATTTATAACTTCAAATAAATCTTTTTTAAATCGTACTATTTCAAATAATTTAAAATTTAACGGTATTTTTGTTGATAATATACAGTTCTCATTATAAAATCTTACTCCAAAGCCTCTTTGAACCGGCTTAAATTTTCCGAATGCTTCTCCAGAAAAATGTATAAATAATTTCTGCTTAAGTAAATCATAACCGATATTTATCGGTGTGGTAAATTCAGTTGCTCTATTAATACTCTCTTCTTGCCAATTAATTACTGAAATACCTAATTTGAAAGGAAAACCATATGGCTGAACTTTAGAAAACTTAATAAGATATTGCTGATTAGGATTATTACCAGCCTCTTCTATATTAAGGTTGGTACCGGCATATTTTTGATTTATAGAGTGTGATAAAGAGAACATAATAGTAAACCACAGCCCACTATATGCGAGTATAATAAAGATAGTTATAAATAATATTATTTTAAGAATTTTTTTCATCTTTAAATCGGTATTATAGTGTGATTTTCTGTTGTTGTATGGATAAGTTTTTTCGTCATTGCAAGGAAAAATTGAAAATTTTGACGAAGCAATCTCAGGAGTTTGTTATTATTTCATGAGATTGCCACGCAGTCTACGACTGCTCGCAATGATTGGGTGGTATCCACGCAACAATGCCCGCTCGCCATGACGTTTACTTACACAGCTCTATATATTCCTTATTCAATTTTATAACGTTCCAAATCCATAAACTCATCATAACTATAAAAGTTACTAATAAATATATTATAATAGAATCAAAGGTAGCAGTCGGAATAATAATAAATATCAAAGACTGTATAAATGCTCCAAGCGATTTACCGAATTTAGTACCTATTACCTCTACGGCAGCTTTTCCCTTAGTTCTAAGCTCTAAAGATAAAGGAATATACGCCATTTCTTTTGTTGAATCGAATAATGAATATTTGGACGATTTACTCAGTATGTTCTGAATTGCTCCAACAATAATCGCTGCATATAGAAGATTAAAATCACCGAAACATGCTCCTATTTCTTCAATAAAAATTATAAAGATAAAAAACATCAAGCCGGTAATAGACAACATAATAGGAGTTAATAATGCAGAAATGAGCCAACCGAGTCTTCTAAGAATATTACTGCCTATTATCATGAAAGTAACGCATGATATCCCCATCCAAATATTAAACCTGCCCATAAAGTTAACATAGTCTATAGTGTTTGGATATAATTCTTTTATTTTTGCTTTCCAAGGTCCTTCAACTATATTTATTAATAATCCATAACAGATTATTAATAAGGCAATACGACCTATATATTTTGAGTGAATTACTAATTTGATACTTTCAATTACCGAAAGTTTTGTTTTCATTTTAGCTGTAACTTTTTTTGCATCTAAAACATTTATGGAATCTGTTAAAATAAATCTATTGATTATTCTAAATAGAAGCATAGCAATTATTCCTGCAGTAACAATAATTGACATGATTGGCTGAAGCATTATAGCATTTCCGGCAGATGAATTAAAAGAATCCGGTAATAATTCTGAATCAATGACGTCTTGCCCGCTTGAGAAAAAGACAAGTACGCTGCCTGCTATTATAAGACCGATATTACCGACCATTCCAAGAATGGGATAGAATCTTTTAGCTTTAGAAGCATCAAAAATGTGATTGGCAAACTGCCAAAACATTAAGTTTATGACTACTGCACTCCATAATTCTGCGAAAATATACATCAGTGCATAACTCCATTGACTACCTATTTTAATAAACCATTTAAAATTAGGGTATGAAGCAATTAAGTTATTTATCATATCATCATTAGGATGATAAATATCTTGATTTGGATAAATAATATAGGCAAATAGTAAGAAAAATAATAAAAAACTGCCGACTATAATGTAGAAAATATATTCAAAATTTAATTTATTACTAAGTTTAACATAAAGTACGGTAAAAATTACGCACGAGGGTAATACTAACCATAATTTTAAGAAGCTAATAATTTCAGCCCCCATAGAGGGTACTACTAAACTATCTTTGATAGATCTTAAAGCCCCAAAATTAAAAAGGATACATAACATCATTAAAGCCATAGGTATAAATAGCTTTAATTCTTTCCTTTCTATAGGCCACATTATTTCTTTAACTTTTTCAAAGAAAATTTTAGGCGGTAACATTTTTATTGTAACCTTACATATTAAAGTTAACTTTTAAATCTCTTAAGTGCTAAAGTCAATTAAAATAATTAATTTATACTATTCCAAGGTGTTATTTCTCTATGTCCTGATTTGTCTTCCATAATTCCTGCTTATCGGTAAATAAATCTTGGTCAGGCAAAGAAAAATCACATTTTGAATTTTGTAAAGTTTCTAAAAGCATATTTTTTAAGTTTAAAAATACCACCCCGCTATTTTTATAAGAATGAGCTATATTTCTCTTACATTCTTTTGTCACTTTATGACTACAATATGTAATACCTGTATCTATTATGCTACCCGCAGTAATATAATCACTCATATCTATTTTTTAAGAGAATTTAAATCACGCAGTACTACAATATCTGCATCAAGATATAATATAGAATCTAGATGAGGAAAGATTTGATCAAAATATAACCTATACATTATTGAACTAGGCCAATTACCCGTAAATTTTATTTTCTTATCGGCTAAAGCTTCATGGAAGCTAATTTTCCCATTGATTCTTGACTAACGGGGTCATAAACAATATGAAATCTATAGGAAACTATCTAAGTCATTATTTAGTAGACTAGAGGATATTACTGTGCCGGCATGAATAGCAAACTTATCATTAATAGTCAATGCTATATCGAGTATGATGTTATTTTGCTTTATACCGGTTAGTTTAATTACATTTTGTATTTCTTCTATGGCAAGCCTGTAATCGGTTTGTATAGTTTTTTCATTAAAAGATGACCTGCCTAATACATGAAATTAAGCTAAGCCTATATAAACATCTAGCAGTAAGTGCCGGTATATTAAGAGAGTAAACTGTTTAAAAAAGGAATCTCATCCGCTGTATAACCGCTATAATATTTTAGGAAATCATCATCATTTTTTATTTCTAATATTTCTTTTACTTTTCCTTCGTGACCTAAAATAATGAGTGTAGCTAAATTAATCGCAGCTTTTTTAGTATATAAAGTATCTAAACCGTAACTACCGTTTTTAATCGCTTTATATTGCTGAACTAAAGTAGCATTTTTGTCTAGATAAAGACGTAGTAAGCAATCATAACCCTTTGCTACCTCCAAACGCACCATTCCGTCTTCTACTTGAAAAGAGCAAATTTTTTCTAACCTTGCTTTATCTTTTGAGTTTAAAGATTCGCTATCTTCTAATTGCTCAAGTGCTAGATCAAAATTTAATTGATCTTCATTACAAATAGCGATAAAAAATTTATTAGTTATTTATATACTCATAATAAAGAACCTCTAATACATGAAATTAAGCTAAGCCTATATAAACATCTAGCAGTAAGTGCCGGTATATTAAGAGAGTAAACTGTTTAAAAAAGGAATCTCATCCGCTGTATAACCGCTATAATATTTTAGGAAATCATCATCATTTTTTATTTCTAATATTTCTTTTACTTTTCCTTCGTGACCTAAAATAATGAGTGTAGCTAAAT
>NZ_JAQCNX010000060.1:0-1043 GCF_036857515.1 Candidatus Rickettsia tasmaniensis
AAAAGCATTATTATGATCAACAAATAAAATTGTAATATTATTTAATTTTTTCTCGGCAATATTAATAAATTGTGTTTGGATAATTTGAGTTTCATCATTTAAAGATTCAAAAAATAATAAGCCTGATTTAGATATTATACCCTCACTCAAGGCTTTTTTAGTTAGTTTTGCTTCTAATAACTCATATTTTTGTAAGCCTATAGTACCGATAGGATTCAATATAGTCGTAAAAACTATACCTAACATTAAAGTTACAATACATGGAATAACAAGCACTTGCCAAATATGAATACCGCTAGATAACATAGCCGTTAATTCATTATTTTTTGTTAGATTTCTAAGAAAAAATAACATAGCGGTAAAACTAATTAACGAAGATACTTGACCTAGTAAATAAGGAATCTTATATAAGATAAGTCTCCAAAAAAAACTAAAAGGAACATAAATATTTTTGAACTTTTGTAAAAGATCAAAAATATTTGAGATAATTAATAGCCCGATTAAAAGAAATAATATAATCAAGAAACACTTAGAATATAATTTAGTAAGATACCAAGAAAGTGTTTTTAGATTAATCATTATAAATTCAGTGCTAATGCGAATTTAAATAAGAATTTGTGTGGTGGGGCTGGTAGGACTTGAACCTACGACCACACCGTTATGAGCGGCGTGCTCTAACCAACTGAGCTACAGCCCCTTTTCATTTGAAATTTATATAATTATTATGCAGTTAAGTCTAGTAAAATTTTTATATTTTTGAGGTATCGCAAAAAAACAGGGCAATATGGTTCAGTTTTTTCGTCATTGCGAGGAAATTACAAAGTAATTGACGAAGCAATCTCAGGAGTTTGTTGTTATTTCATGAGATTGCCACGCAGCCTATGGCTTGCAATGACGATTCGGTATCCACGCATCAACGCTTTCGCAATAATAACATCAAGTTATAAATAAAAAAAGGCCGAGTAGTAAACTCGGCCTTTTAGGATACTATATAATTAGTAAATAATTTTAGTGGTGTACAACTGTTACAGCTCTACGATTAT
>NZ_JAQCNX010000040.1:0-14761 GCF_036857515.1 Candidatus Rickettsia tasmaniensis
GCTTAGTAGCTCAAAAATACCGCCACAGCTAACTCCGGCGATAATCGCATAATAAATAAACGAGATAATTTGTCCTGCAGATAAATGACCTTTCACTATATCTGAAGCTCCGATCCAAACGGAGATTGGATCGGAATTATTTAATTCTAAATAATTATTATGTGCTATAGGTGTCTTATCTATAATTGTAATTATTCTCTCAAGGGCTGTAACAGGTAAATGCATTTCGCTTAGTAGCTCAAAAATACCGCCACAGCTAACTCCGGCGATAATCGCATAATAAATAAACGAGATAATTTGTCCTGCAGATAAATGACCTTTCACTATATCTGAAGCTCCGATCCAAACGACTAAAGTAATCGCAAGAAATATAACGGCTATTGAAATCGCAAAGAATAAAGCACGAATTTTTAAACGGGTTTTGCAGTATATTAAATAGTTTTGTAATTTAGTGTCAAAATCGGCAATTTTGTTTATTTGATGGTTAAAAGCATAAATAGCTCTAATATTATTAAAAGTTTCATCAATATCCGATGCTAAAAGTGACTTAGATTCTAGTGCTTTTTTAGATAAAACCTTAACATGCTTGCCGAATTTAATTAAAGGAATTAATAAGATAGGAATGGTAATAATTACTATAGAAGCGAGTTTAAAGCTTTCACAAAACATTAATGTAATGCCGCCAATTAGCATCACCGAATTGCGAATAAAAAAGGATAAGAAATTAACGATGAGAGTAGATATTTGATCTATATCATTTGTTAGGCGTGAAATTATATCGCCGATTTTTAGTTCTTCAAACTCTTCAATTTCATAATTAATTAAATTACTATAAGCTTCTGTTCTTATTTGATTAACTGCCTTTTCAGCAACATTATTGATAAAATATGAACGAAAAAAACTAGCAATACTTAAGATGATAATTAATAAACAAATATATAATATAGATTTATCAACCGATAAAATATGGTCTTTGCTCAAGCCTTTATCAACTAAATTTCTAAAAATACTACCGATTAGTAATAATGAAGCTGATACGCTAAGTAAAGAGATCATAACGATGATCAAATCTTTTTTATAGAACCTTAGATATTTAGCTAGTCTATATAAAAGTTTGATATCCATAAGAAAAAAATGTCATTGCGAGCGACTGTAGGCGTGGTTGCATAGATATCCAACCGTCATTGCGAGGAGCGAAGCGACGTGGCAATCCAGAAAAATAATAAAAAAGTACTAATTTTAGCATTTTTTTACTGGATTGCTTAGTCAATTACTTTGTAATTTTCTTCGCAATGATGATTTGGTAACCACACAACAATTCCAAAATATGGGGCGAGTGACGGGATTCGAACCCGCGACCCTCAGAACCACAACCTGATGCTCTAACCAACTGAGCTACACCCGCCATAAATTAACAACGTAAATTTAGATTATCAGAAGGAGTTAGTCAAGAATATTTATTATATTAACATATATTCTTTGACTTATATATTATAACTATATATAGTTACAACATGAATCAGTATATAAAACTTATAGATAAAGCTAAACACAATCCTAAAGGATTAAGTTTCTCTGATTCATACTTTAATGACTAAGTGCAGTTGGGTTAAAGATAGGCAAAAAGGTAGCCATCAGATTTGGTGCTCGCCCAAAGGAAATGAAGATGAAAATAAATGATACATTTGACGGGTTTACTATAGAACTTTTTAAAGATACGGATGGAGATTGGCTAGCAAGATTTGAAGAGTTACCGAATGTATCAGCTTTTGGCAATTCGCCTGAAAAAGCACTGCAAGAATTACAACAAGCTTGGACTTTAATGAAAGAAAGTTATATAAGTCATAATCAATCTATTCCCTTAGCTCCGTCTAGGAAAGAGTATAGCGGACAGTTTAATGTTAGAGTAGATAAACGTGTGCATCGAGCTTTAGTACTTGAAGCACTTAGAGCAAAAATTAGTTTAAATGCTTTAGTATCTCAAAAATTAACTTTATCGGTAAAACAATGAAAAAAAAAGCAGTTATTTTATTAAGCGGTGGACCTGATTCTACTACGGTTCTTGAGATAGTTAGCAAAATGGATTATGAAATTTATGCTCTAAGTTTTAATTATCATAGACGCAATAGTCCGGAAGTCCAAAAAATCCAAGGATTAATTAAAGATTATAATGTAAAACAACATAGGGTTATTAATATTGATTTGCAGTCATTTATCGGTTCTGCATTGACTGATGATAATATAGATGTACCAAAATTTAAAAACACAGATCAATTACCAAGTGATATACCGGTTACTTATGTACCGGCACGTAATACAATATTTTTAAGCTACGCACTAGGAGTTGCTGAGGTTACAGGAGCTAGAGATATTTTTATTGGGGTACACACTAATGATTATACTAACTATCCTGATTGTCGTCCTGAATATATAAAATCTTTTGAAGCAATGGCAAATTTAGCAACTAGGGTAGGAGTAAATGGAGAAAAAATTACTATCCATGCTCCTTTAATAAATATGACCAAAGAGCAAATAATTAAAAAAGGGCTTGAGCTTGGAGTAGATTATAGTAAAACAATATCATGTTATGATCCAACAGAAGACGGCTTATCTTGTGGTCAATGTCTATCATGCATTGCACGACTTGATGCTTTTAAAAAGAATGATGTACAAGACCCGATTAAGTATGTATAATTATAGATATATACTCATAAGTAAAATTAATAATAAAATAATATGAAGTAAATTTGTATACAAGGTGGAAACCGTTTTTTACCTTGTATACTCATTAATTTAAAAATCTTCTGTATAATATGAATATGCAATATTTATATTATACAGAAAAATAGTTAGTATATATGATAAATAGAGGGCATTTATATGTCCCTTTTCCTGTGCTTGATTTAAACGATATAGTTTTACGAGAGTTAGCCACGGAGGATGCACAAGATTATTTTAATTATATGAGTAAGCCGGAAATGGCTATTTATATAACTGATAGCAATAGGCCTAAAGACGTAGAAGAAGCCGGAGAGGAAATACGTTATTGGTCTGGTTTATATAAAAATCATAGAAGTTTTTATTGGGGAATTGCCATTAAAGACGATAATAAATTAATAGGTACTGCCGGTTTTAATATAATAAATCTAGAGCATCATAGAGCAGAAATAAGTTATGATCTAGACCCTAATTTTTGGGGTCAAGGTATGATGTTAAAATCTATAAAGAATATTTTAAAATTTGCTGATTATATTGGTATTATAAGAGTACAAGCAACAGTAATTACTGATAATTTCCGTTCGATTAATCTTCTTGAGAGATGCGGTTTTGCTAGGGAAGGAATTCTTAAAAAATACGAAATAGTTGCAAATGAGCATAAAGATTATTATATGTACGCAAGAGTACTATAAGTAAGCATTGTTAAAATAAACATAAAAAAGAAAGTTAATGGTAGTAGAAGCTGATAAAAAAGCATTGATTTGTTCGTTTTGTAGTAAAAAACAACATGAAGTAAAAAAACTGATAGCAGGTCCTGCAGTATTTATTTGTGATGAATGTATAGATTTATGTACAGATATTATGAAAGAAGAAAATAAAGTTGCTTTAAAGCAAATTACTTCTTCAATTCCAACGCCGCAAAAAATATGTGGGATTCTAAATGATTATGTAGTTGGGCAAGATCAAGCGAAAAAGATTTTAGCAGTAGCGGTTTATAACCATTATAAGAGGCTTGAATATGTACAATCCGGCAATAATGATGTTGAGCTTAATAAGTCGAATATCTTACTGATCGGTCCTACCGGTTCAGGAAAAACTTTACTTGCTCAAACGCTTGCTAAAATTTTAGACGTACCTTTTACTATGGCGGATGCTACTTCTTTAACGGAAGCCGGGTATGTTGGTGAAGATGTTGAGAATATATTACTACGTTTATTGATAGCAGCTGAGTTTAATATAGCAAAAGCACAAAAAGGTATAATTTATATTGATGAGGTTGATAAAATTGCCCGTAAATCGGAGAATCCTTCTATTACACGGGATGTATCGGGTGAAGGAGTACAGCAGGCATTACTTAAAATTATGGAAGGAACAGTTGCTTCCGTGCCTCCTCAAGGCGGTAGGAAACACCCACAACAAGATTTCGTACAGTTAGATACTTCAAATATCTTATTTATTTGCGGTGGTGCTTTTATGGGGATTGATAGCATTATAACCTCAAGAACTAATCATAGTTCTATAGGTTTTGCAGCTAACGTAAATATAGATAAAGAGAAAAATAATAGTGAGATTCTTAAATCCCTAGAGATTGAGGATTTAACTAAATTCGGTTTAATTCCTGAATTTATCGGTAGATTACCCATCGTTACTACTTTAGATGAGTTAGACAAAGAAGCTTTAATTACAATTTTAACTAAGCCTAAGAACGCCATAGTAAAGCAATATCAGAAACAATTTGAGCTTGATGATGCTGAGCTTGTAATTGATGATTCAGCCTTAGAAGCTATTGCCGAAAAAGCTCTAGCTAAAAAGACGGGAGCAAGAGGACTTCGTTCAATACTTGAGCATCTTTTGCTTGATAGTATGTATAAAGTTGCCGAGCTAAAAAAACAGCGTGTTACTATTACAAAAGAGGTAGTTAACGGCTTAGTCGAACCGATAATGACCTCTCTCATTTCTACAAAATCAAACAAAAAACAACCGATTATTGAAGATATACCGGCGTAAATATTATTTCTTCTCTATGTCATTCCCGCGAAGGCGGAAATCCAGAAAAATAACTTCAATATTGATGTAAGAAGTTACACATGTGATAAAGTAAACATATACAACACAAGTTTTTTATATGTTTTACTGGATTCCCGCCTACGCGGGAATGACATAAACGAGCATGCAACAAGACCTACGACTGCTCGCAATGATGGGTTGGTATCTATACAACAACGCCGGCTTGACCACGGGACAATACTAATTTAGTATAAAATTTATCCTAAACTAGTATTATAGCGGTTTAAATAGAAAAAAATAATACTCAAACTGATAAATGCCGGCCAGCCTAGGTAGAACCATTATTTAAATAATGTATAATATTTTTCCGGTAGGGGAATTTGCTGTTTTAATGCTTCAAGTGCCATATTTCGTAGTTGAATTTGAATCCATACCACCGGAAGCCAACAACTACCGGCGATTATGTATCCGATAGAAGTTAAGGTAAGCCATAAATCAGAATAATTATAGCCAAGCATATTTACTAATATTATGCCGCTAACCGGTTGAATGATCACAGTTGGAGTTAGTAACAAGAAGCTCAGCTATAACTGTAGTACGAGCTGCATATGTCGTTGCATTCAAATCACCGGTTTTATTTGCCCACCACATAAAAAAAGCAGTACCAATTCCAGTACCAAATAAAATGGTAGAGCTAATAATATGAATAGTTTTTATAAAAAGATAATCCATTATTTATCTCGTTCTATCGCCATGAATACTAAAGTAAGTAATATTATTGGAATATTTTTAAATATCGGACCAAGCGGATCTAGCCACAATATTGGCTTAAGATATGTTAATAGTAGAGTATAAGCTAGTATTAATAAAATTTGTAAACTACATATCCTATTTATTTCATTTTTGATAATTAGTAGAATTCCAAGAATAATATCTGTAAAGCAGCTTCCATATAATATGTAAGGTGCTATTTGTTTATCAAATCCTAGTGATATTATAATTTGCATACTAGCATCATAAACAAAAATGCTTGAAATAATTCCTGTCATTATCCAAAATAGTCCTAAGACAATTTTTATTATAGGTTTTAAAAAATGAAGCCTAGCGTGCCATATGGGTTGTACGGTTAAAGGTTCGGTTGCAAAACCTTGTTGCTAGTTTCTAGGGATTATAGAAGTAAAATCGATAAAATCTTTTTTATCAGCAATATTAGGTTGAAGTAACATATTCTACGCAGTAGAATTAATGGGTCCTATTTTTTTAGACAATCCCCTAATTTAGCTGCTATTTTAATGAATATTAAAGGAATTTTTATTAGTCTTCTAGGATTGACTCCAAGCCATCTTCTAAATCCAAGCAAGATATCCTTCATGGTCACTATGTCTGGTCCAACTATTTTTAATAATGTGTGGACTTTTCCTTCCCTTTCTATACAGTGAATAATTACTTTCGTTAAATCATCAATATGAATAGGTTAAAATTGTTGTAAACCATCACCTATTAAAGGAATAAAATACGGTAATGTTGCAAGAGCCCTAAATAGCGAGGTACCAACATAACAACCGCTTGCGTAAACAAGAGACGGTTGTAAAATTACCCAGTCTATATTTTCTCATTTTTGTAAATATTCTTCGGCTGCTTTTTTAGTTAAAGCATAAGCAATGTTTTTTTCATCATCTATTCCAAGAGCTGAAATATGAATAATCCTTTGTACGTTAGTAAGGGTGCAAGCCTTAAATAGAGCCTTTGGACCATTGACATGAACATTGTCAATATTATTAGCATGACTAGACGTTAACACACCTGATACATTAATAACTATATCTATGTTCAGTATATCACTTCTGCAGTAGGAATTTTTTCCTGGTCGATTCAACATCTCTAACACAGCATATTACTTTATAATTATTCTTTAATAATTCAGCTGTAATATATGATCCAATAAAGCCGTTAGCTCCTGTTACTAGTATTCTCATTATAATATAAACGATTCAGGTACTGACATTTTGTATATCATTAATCAGATCCTGTTGCAAATAGAAGATAAAAAAGGATATGTTATGTCCACAACTATTGTTTTTTTGGTTAAAAACTTTTATAATCCAATCCTCTTCTCTCTTATCATAAACTGGGGTTGCTCGTGTGTGACTTTAATATTATCTCATAATAAAATAATTAAAGATTATAAATAATTATATATAAAAGATTTGAATAAATATTAAGAGATATTTATATTTTAAATATTTATTTAATTGACATTATGAGTAATAAACTAGAAGTAATAATACAATATTATAATGATATATCAAATTTAGGCGTAAGATTATGGAAAACTACTACAGCACTTGCTAGTTTTAATTTAGGTGAGGTATGGAAAATATGGTTCTGTGGTAAAAATTTTAAAGATCTACCGACACTAGATCAAAGTTTGATTTATACTCAATATTTAGAAACAATGTTAAGTAAAGTAGCTGCTACCGGAAAGTATCAAGATAATAATATTGATCATTCTCAATAGAGCAATTGTTTTGAAGAGCTAAATAATCGAGATCATTTTTTATGTATAAAGCTACAGAAGTTAATAGGAGTAGAAAACAAGAATATCATTGATGCTATGCTAGATGATATAGGGGATATAAATTCATTAGAGCTTAGTACCCTAGTTACTAAAGTCCAAGTGTTTTTAAAAAATAATTTAGATTAATCTGAACACTTGATTAAAGCAGCCAAAGAAATCGATGCTATGGCATAACCTCTGACAAGAGAGTATTTTTTATATCGCTATATAGCTAAAGCAATATTACTTACAAACACTTTAAATGCACCTTCCTCTTATGAAAACGAGTTTAATATAGTAAAAAAGCTCATTTAAATTTTGCAAATTATCTTAATTCATTAGAGCAAAGTCTTACTAGAATAGAAAAAGCTAGTGATAAAGTATAATGAAGATCACAAAATTGCTTCTTGGTTAACCGAAAAATCAGCTTTAGTTAGTAATCATTCAGGTAAAATAGCAATTACTTATGTTTCTCTTATAGTGGGTGTAATTGCTTTACGTTTATATGTAATTGACGAAAAGGATCCTTGGTATGAATTATGTGCTTTACCGACCACTAGCCTTGCGATGCTACAAATTGTATTATCTTTTCCCGGTACGGTCTTATCAAATAGACAAACTAAAGAGATGAATAATAATATGTTTCAAGCATTAGAAAATAACAATGACAATGCTGAAGATGTTAAATTTTTATTTGATCACACTCCAAGCTTTGCTAATGATGCCGTAAATACAACTGCGATTTGTTTTAGATATGCTGCTAATTTAGGGTTGCAGCCTATTGATTTATTAAATAATAATACTATTAATCGTATAATTGTATATACGGGCTTTACGATGGTATACAGTTGCAGGAGTAGTAGAAGAACAAAGTAAAGTTACAAATTTTATGCAAAATAAATTAATTAAATTTTTGTATGATAAAATTGTACCGGCTTTAATTGAGCATAAGAAATTTATAGCTGAAGAAATTAAACCATATTTTCAGTTACTATATAAACATTCCAAAACAGATAAGAATACGCAAATAAAACTTCAGGCAATATATAATAAACTTACCAATCAAGATATAGATTTTAACAATATTGAATCAGACATTAGTACCTATCATGGATGGAAGAGTACTGCTATATGTTCGGCAATAGCCACACTGATTTTGGATTATATCTGTTTTTATTTTCGTAATCCAGCATTAGAATTTTATGAAGATCCAATGTTTTATGCATCAACTTCTGTTAAATTCATGCGTCTTGCTTCTTTATTAGTATCAACATATTACGGCAATAAAGTTATAGAAAATATCACCAGCGAAAAATTAACTAATGATGTGTTTTTTCAAAAGTTTTACTATAATGATGCGGCAAGATTGACCGTAGCGATAGTACCTTTAATAATGTTTGAGTCTATTAAAGATTTAAAATTCTTAAGTCTTGCAACTTTAATAGATGTTTTAACAACTGCTATATCGGATTTCAATGTCGGCAAGGCAATTAGTAGTGCAGGCAAGAATATTGCCGAAGAAAACCGCTACTACCCTTACTTGGCTTAATAAGGTTGCCTCAGGCACAAGATGATACAGTTATTGATATTGATCCTACAGAAGAAGTACCATGCTTAGGTTTTGTGGACACTGCTAATTGATTTGCTATTTTGCAGCAAAAAATAGCCAAAATTAAATCTTTTTAGAAATGTCCACAAAACCTAGATTAAGGTTATAAAATTTACGTTATTTAATGTGCTCTTCCCATTTCAAATATAATTGATTCTTCAGAATTAAGTGTTGCATGTATTAAAAAAGGCGAGGTGATATAGGACTGCGCTTCGCTATGCATAAAAGCTTGGTACATTATCAATCTCTAAAGTAAAGTTTTTGCTATATTCAAGAAGTTTTTGAGCAGCTTTTAAGTGTATCAAATAACCTGTAGTTGTATTAAAGTAACCACCATGACCTATCTTCTTTAAATACGGATTATTGTAAATATTATAAAATATTTTGTTTTTAGAATGTGACAAGGACAAATAAATTAAGTCCCAGTCGGTAGGTAAATGCTTAAGCATTGTTAAAAATTTATTCCGGAAATCGTCATTTAGTATAGCATCATCTTCTATTATTAGGGCATAAGGTATATTGTCTTTAACCATTTTAAGCCAAATTTCTCTATGGCTACAATAACAACCGAGTTCACCTGCCGTTAAAGTATGATTTAATATTTTGCTATCGGAATAATAATTTATATTTTCCAAAGGACAAAGTATAGTATAACCGTTATCAAGGGATAAAAGAGCAGGGTTATTTTTTACATCTAAGCCGGGGTAAATCTTTTTCCCCCTGCATCTGTTATAGATAAATTATAACCGTCTACTGCACTAAACCTTTCATAGAATGAATTATTATTGTCGAATTGTTTACTAATATTGTTATACCTATCAGTGCTGCGATCTAGGTTTACTATAAAAATTTTAATATCTTTTTCTTCAAGTGGAGCAGAACCTATTTGATAAGTTTTTAAAAATATAAAAAGCAATGATAAACAAATAATTATAATTGATGTTATAAAAATAGTTTTTAATTTGCCGTATTATAGGTTATTTAATAAAGGTAATTTTTTTCTTAATTTTTCTTTTACTGCGATGTAATTATTTTCTGAAGTCGGTACAATCTTATTGTTATATATCTTATAATATTTTTCATCATCTTTATCAACAGAAATAATATAATTATATAAATCTTCTTCTGAATAATCTTTAGCAAATATTACTGCATTAGGGTTTACATCTTTTATATAACTTTTATCTGCATAATATATATAGGTACTGCTCCTGCTAAATAAGCTTGAAAAGGTTTTTCAGTAACATACCCCTCATATGTTTTATTTTCAAAAGCAATAACAAATTTACATTTAGATAACCATTCACGAGTTTTTTCTTTTGGTATAATTGTAGATTCAGTATTTAAATATTTACTGCCGCTTACTACTTTTTTATACAGCGACAATTTATGAAAAAATCGATTTCTTGCTATGCAGCCGTCGTTTTCAGGATCTTCTATACCGTTAGAGACTAAGAAACAAGCAAAATATGTTTTGTTCGGATTGTATTTTGAGCGTTTATATTCAGTACTGACGTCATTAGTACAATACATATAATATAAAAGTATTCTTATATAATTTGGATGATCTATATAATCAAAACCTATAGATATATCATAATTTTCTAGCTTTGGTCTAACGGATTCACCGGTAAAAAATATCTTTATACTAATCTTTATTACTAATAGTTCTTTGACCAAAAACACTATCAATAATAAGGTCATAATTGTTATGATCTATAACAATTGTTCGTCCGTTTTCTTCAATGATTTCTTTTATCATCGGTAGCTCGTCTATTGTAAAGCCCAGCCACATATTAATAAAGCTCACTCTTATAGCATGTTTGTTTTCTTTTTTAGGAGCTTTAATCTTATATGCTTACACATAGTAACAATATGGCTATACAAATTATGGAAAGTTTTTTTTAACATTTAAATTACCTATTACGAGAAAAATTTATTTATAATTTTTCTGCTATTTGTGGTGGATTTTCTGCTTCCACTTCAATAATCTCAGATTTAGAGGAAACGATTTGATAACGCTCTAAGGTAGCCGGCATGGCTTTATTCCCTGAATCAATACCGAGTTTTTGAATATTCTTTACTCTTGACATAAAATTACGATTAAACGAGGCAGCAAATTTATCGTAATTAGTAATCATATTATGCAGGTTATTACCAATCTTTTGAGAATAATCTGCCATAGTACCGATGGAGCTTAATAGCTTTCTCACTTCTTCAATGATTACCTTATAATTTTCCGAGCGGCGATGATCGGTAATTTGAAATTTTGCAAATGATAGCATATTCATAAGTCCGCTAGGTCCTACCGGGAAGATATTACCGCCCCAAGCTTTTTGTAAAAATTCAGGGTCGGCTGCAATAACTTTCTCAACCGCTTGTTCAGTCGGCAAAAACATTAAAGTAATAACATTGTTAAAGCTCTGATCCTTTTTGTTTAGATTAGTTAAAATATTTGCGGCATAGTCTTTATTCGCCAAAGATTTTAAATGGTAATTCATAGTTTTATTAAGACTCATGTTATTATCTTGCTCGTCTACAAGAAACTTTGAAGCTTTAGAATCAATAACCATTAAATTACCGGAAGGAAGAAAAATGAGCGCATCAGGTCTTAGCTTTCCGCTATCTGATGTAGTTAGACCGTATTGCATAATGAAATCTAAATTAGGACGTAAGCCCGAAGATTTTAAGATATTCTCAAGGGTAATCTCAGCAAGTAGCCCCGCCCCGATCGGAGAAAGCAGAGACTGTTTTATCAAATCAACCGTACCTTTTGATTGCTCTATATCTTTATTTAATGCTCCCACCATCGTAATTAACCGCTCAAACTCACTATTAAATTTTCCTGAAGCAGTAGCGATATTTTTCTCGGCTAGCTCTCTTGCCGCCGTGTTTTCCATTTTATGTATCGCTATTAATTGCTTAGACAAATCTTGACCTAAATCAAATAATGCAGCTTTAGCCGATGAAAATGACTCTTCTCTTATTTTTTCTGAATCCTTAATAGCCTGTTCTTGATATTCTATTTTACACTTCAATTGCTCAATTTTTTGTAAATATCCTATCTTTTCTTGATTTAATAATTGGTTGTTATTGCTAATTTCTAGATTCTGCTCTGATAAAAATTGTAGCTGTGTCCTTGAGGTTTGAGTTTTTACATAAAACCAAATTATTAGCGCTAATAAAATAAGTAGCGTAGTTATAATAGTTGGTAATAAATAAGGCATAGAATGAAGCAAAGTTTAATGTTAAATAATACTAAAGTACCGCATAATTTGTACTAATTATTTTGATATTGCCTAGAAAAGGTTGGTATAGTCATTGCGGATTACTGCAGGTGTTATTGCATGGCTCGTTTTATGTCATGCCTGCGCAGGTCTTGTTGTGTGGACCGAAAAACCCGTTCGGTGTGATGCCGTGGCTTAACCACGATATCCAAAAAAATAACTTAAAATACTAAAATTTTAATGTTTTAAACTGGATCCCGCGATCAAGTCGCGGGGATGACAATTAGGAAACTGGTCCACGCAACGAAGTATTCCCGCTTTCGTGGGAATGACATCAGAAGGCTAAACTATAAAACAACTTTTTCTAGGCAATGCTCAATTTCAATACTACAAGTAAGACTATTTCGATATTAGCCTATAATATTTTTATAAACTTATAGAAATATTATAATGGATAGGTTATATAAAAAGCAAGTTGAAAAATATCTAATAAATTACGGTAAGCTTGTATTTATAAGCGGAGCAAGGCAAGTAGGAAAAACTACAATATCAAAACAAGTCATTAAGCCTAATCCTAATTCAATTTACCTAAATTGGGATTATCTAGAAGATAGAAATAAAATCTTAAACAAACACACCGAACTTTTTAAAAATCTACTTTCTACTATATCCGATAAGAAACCATGCTTAATATTAGATGAAATTCATAAATATAAAGATTGGAAAAATCTTGTAAAAGGATTTTATGATAAATTCGGAGAAAATATTGAATTTATTATAACAGGTAGTGCCAAATTAAATATATATAAAAAAGGCAGCGATAGCCCTAATGGGACATTATATAAGTTTAACCGTGCATCCGTTATCAGTATCTGAAATAGCTAAAAATTTTGATAATGACATTGATTATATAAAAAGCCCAAAAAATATCACTATAGATGAATTTGAAGCTTTAATAAATTTTGGAGGATTTGCAGAAAGTTATTTAAAAGCAACTGCTAAATTTCATAGAATATGGAGTAATCAAAGATTCGAGCAATTATTTAGAGAAGATGTAAGAAATACTGAAGATATCAACAATATTTATGCGTTAGAATTACTTGCTAGCATTATAAATGAGCAAGCAGGCTCATTAATAAGCTATACAAACCCTTGCTAACAAAGTTAGAGTTTCAGACCAAACAATAAGAAGATGGCTCTCTTTGCTAGAAAAGCATTATTATTGTTTTGCTATCAAACCTTGGTCTAAAAATGTTGTAAAAAGTTCGATAAAAGAGCCCCAAATTTACCTTTGGGATTGGTCGCAAATAAAAGATATAGGAGCGAGATTTGAAAATCTTGTAGCTTCTCACCTTTTAAAAGCCGTGTATTTTTGGAACGAAACAGGGCTTGGTAATTTTGGTTTATACTATCTGCGTGATAAACAAAAACGTGAAGTCGAGTTAGTAATAACACAAGATAACCAACCGTGGATTTTAGTGGAAGCAAAAGTAAGTGACTCAACCGTTTCTTCAAGCTTAAAATATTTTCATGAATTACTTAAACCTGAGTTTAGTTTTCAAGTAATTCAAAATAAACAAGCTATTTCGGGCTCTTGCATAAACCGGGGTTATGGATAGTACCGACTATTACTTTCTTATCTCAACTTGTTTGATATGAATTTTTGCAAAAAAGGTAATCTAGGCAAATGTAAATCATATGACTATTTCATTGCTTATATCGAAATAGTCATGACCAATTCGACATTTAATGATCAGCTGTATCCTCGCACATACCACTAAATGTAGCTGAATTGACTATATTCACTTTATCTTCTAGCGGTCCGAGTGGCTGGGCCGGTTTTAACAATTCCGGCGTTAATATAAATTTAGTTTTTTTCTCGATATTCGATAAAAAAGGTAAATGTAAGCTATGAGGGCTGTATATTATTGCATATTTATCCCATTCTAGATATTGTCTATTCAAATTCTCTTTATATTCAGATGGACCATATACTTCTATACTACCAAATTTATATTTTTTTAAAGGATATAGCTCATAATCATAAAAAAAATCATTTGGATATTTATTACGCATACTTTGATTAAAATAAACAAATTTATCATTTTCTTTATGAAATACGAAAATATCTAAGCATCTTTCCCCGCAAATTACATAAATTTTATTATGTTTAACACGATATCCTAATTGTTCAAATTGCGGTAATATTTGTTGCAAACGTATTTCGTCTTCATGCATAATGCCGATATCTAAATCATCGTCAAAAGGAATTATGCCTTGATGTCTAACGGCTCCAAGCAGAGTGCCGCCGTCTATCCAATAATTAATATTATTCTTACCAAGTAGCTCGTGAGTGTCTTTCATTAACTGATAAAGGGCAATAGCTTTTTTCTCGCTAATCCTGTATTTTTTTACTTGTTCATCACTTAAGGTTACATATCGCCAATTATGTTCTAGTAGATAAGCATAACACAATATACCGACGAAAATAGTAAGAATTAAGCGTAAAATATTTTTAAAGGATAATATCGACTTTAATTTTATCACCTTGAACCTTAAATTACATTTTCCCTGCTGATATAACATTTTTGTAACCTATATAAAACAACCGGTTATGACTTTTTTATCTCAATTTGTTTAAAA
>NZ_JAQCNX010000082.1:0-506 GCF_036857515.1 Candidatus Rickettsia tasmaniensis
ATAGTGATTGTGCTACCGAGCAGATATTGTATTTCGGTAGAACGCTCAGGAGTTAACATATATTTATCGCCGTTAATATGAGAGCTGAAACTTACTCCCTCTTCGGTTATCTTGCGTAACTTCGATAGCGACATTACCTGAAAACCGCCAGAATCGGTTAATATCGGCTTATCCCAATTCATGAATTTATGTAAGCCACCAAGCCGTACTATACGTTCGGCAGTCGGCTGAAGCATTAAGTGGTAAGTATTGCTCACGTAATTCTTCGTAAACGCTACCTTGAATAATACCGAATTGTGCATAGCCTTCCCGCTTAACAAAAGCATTACGTGATCTATTCGCCCATCTAGTCGTAAGCTGCATAGAAGTTTTAGCTTCTTCAAAGGTTGCAGGGTAAGGCGTACATTCATCAAAAGCCATAGTGATTGTGCTACCGAGCAGATATTGTATTTCGGTAGAACGCTCAGGAGTTAACATATATTTATCGCCGTTAATATGAGAGCTGA
>NZ_JAQCNX010000039.1:0-10278 GCF_036857515.1 Candidatus Rickettsia tasmaniensis
TGCTTCTTTTTCTAAATTGATATTTTGCTCAAGATTTGGATCTTTAATTAATTCTTTAAAATAATTGCTTATGGATTTTAATCCCAATTTTCTCGTTAATTTACTTAAATACTTATAAAATTTATTTTTGATAGTTTGTTTTTTAGGTTCTGAATTTTTATTGAATATATTATCGGTTTTAACTTCTTGTTTTTTATCTTCTAATACTCCTGTATTATTAGGTAGATTTTTATTAACTTCAGTTATTAGTGCATTTACTAAATTTTGTTTTTCTTCTTTAAGTACAGCGTCATTCAAAAAGCTTGATACAGGCGAATTTTTTGAGTATATTGTATCCAAGTTAAGGTTAGTAGTTTTTTGTTTTTCTACGTTCGGGAGCGGTATATTAATATGCTCGTTTTTTGTTTCAATTATAGGTGAGTCTCTTAATTTATTCTCTCCAAAAATATCTAGAGTTTGCTGCGTAAATTCATCTACTAATTTTTGAGCTTTTATAGGTGTTATTTCTTCATTAAATTTATTTTTACTATAAATCTTTGACCATTTGAGTGATTTCTTCGGATGCTTTTGCTTCCGGTATAGTCATTTTGTATTTTTGTGCCATATCTTTTATGACATCATCCAATTTCTTATGTTCTTCCGATAGCTCTAGCGGTTTAGGGTTAGTATTACTTTGTTTCATTTGTTGGAAAATATCTTATAGCCGGGCGGTTTGGTATTTTCGCTTGTATTTGTGCTTTGATAAGTATATTTACATCTTTATCATTTAAGCATTTTGCTGATAGCTCTTTAATGATTTGTTCTTTGTTAGATTTATATAATCTTTAATTTTCTAAAACTTTTTTTGAGGGAGCGATTTCATGATCTTCAAAACAAGTTTGGATATGGTTTATAACAGGCTTTAAAAGATCCTCGGTAATAGGTAAATCAGTGTCCTTATAGGGAAACACAGTAGATAAAAAATCTACTAGATCAATCTTGATATACTTTAAATTAGATTCTTTAGCAACTTTATTAAATAACTTTTCTTTTGTGCTTGGTGTATGCCCTGCATTATAAAAAAAAGTATCAAAACAATTAGTAGCTGAATTGGCAATATCTTTTTGAAATTGATTTTGATAAGTTGTATTTGAGATACTTTGTTGTTTTATTAAAGGTATATTTAAGATATTTGCTAAATTTTTTTGTTCACTTTCCAAGTTTGATATTATTTGTTATACTTGATTTTGTGTAATAATATCATATATTTCACGAAATTCTGAATCCGGTACATTGTCTCTTAAAGCTTCTCTTATTGACCTGCTACTACAATTCCCTAAAGTTTGTCCGGTAACTGTTCTTCTTGAATCAGCTGTTGGATTAATAAATTGCTCCGATTTGAATCTGTTGATTTCGTTATTATGAGCTTTTATTCCTTCTATTTCATTTATAGATAATATAGAAAATATACTATCTTTTATTTCTTTATCTGTTTGATTTTTGAGTGCATATTTAATTGAACTGAATTTTGCTTTACTTCTTGCTTCTATTGTTTCATTTATTTTAGATAATTGATCTTTTGGTGTTTGATTTAGCTTTGAATTATCTGCTCTTACCCCAGCACCGGCATTATATATATACGATAATTTTTTCCGTTTTCTTTAGAATATTTTATAATATTTGCATGTAATCCTGTATTAGTAGGAGCATTAGAATATGATAAATATGCTTCTCCGGTTTTTTGCAGTTTATCATATATTTCATCTGTAGTTTTTTCTAAAAATTTTTTTAACTGTTCTGCTTGTGGTAATTCAGTTGAGTTAGTTAAATTACGTACTAAAAAGGATTGCTTATAAATCTCATCTAAGCCATCCATAAAATGGTCTAATTTTTTACCTGTATTTTCGTCAGGATTTAAAGCTTTATACGCTAGCCGTTATAAAATGAGCTGAGCCTAAATTATAATCTTTTATGGATTTATCATAGGTACGGGCATCGTCAAGCATTTCGCAGTACTGAGTTGCTTTTGCTTCATACTCATTATTTAAGGCTTGAGTGATATTTTCATAATGCTCTTTCAGCTTATTTTGGTTATTCTCTTTTAGAGCAGTATTTGTAAGTTGATTATCATACTTTTCTAAGTTACCGAACTTTCTATCATTATTTATATTCTCAGCCATATTTTTAACTAATTAGTTAAACAGGGATAAAAATAATCATGTATTACGAATAAATAAATGTCAATCATTACTCACCTCAATATATCTACTTTATCTAATTGTTCCCATGTAAAATTTTCGTCTTCTCGGCCGAAATGACCGTAAGAAGCCGTTTTTTGATAACATGGAGTGCGAAGCTTAAGATGTTTAATAATTCTTCCTGGACGCATATCAAAATGCTGTGTTATGAGCTTAGTAATTTGTTCGTTGCTTAATTTGCTAGTACCGCAAGTTTCAGCATAAACAGATACGGGAGCAGCTACGCCTATTGCGTAGGATATTTGTATTTCACAGCGATCGGCAAGTCCTGCTCCTACTATATTCTTAGCAATATAGCGTGCCATGTAAGCAGCCGATCTATCTATTTTTGTTGGATCTTTTCCAGAAAAGCAACCGCCGCCGTGTCTTGCCATTCCTCCATAGCTGTCCACGATAATTTTCCTACCGGTTAAACCGCAATCTGCAACGGGACCGCCTATAACAAACCGACCCGTTGGATTAATTAGGTATTTAGTGTCTTTATGAAGTAAATTGCTTGGTAATGCCTGTTTAATAATTTCTTCCATTACTGCTTCAATAAGGTCTTTTTGTTGTATTTCCGGATGATGCTGAGTTGATAAAACTACTGCATCAATGGCAATTGGTTTGTTATTTTCATATCGTAACGTGACTTGAGATTTTGCATCGGGTCTAAGCCAAGACAAGACACTTTGTTTACGTAAATATGCTTGCCTTTTCATTAATAAATGAGCGTAGTAAATCGGTGCGGGCATGAAACTATCCGTTTCATTACAGGCATAACCGAAAACCATACCTTGGTCTCCTGCACCTATTTCATCGTCATTTGCATTGTCAACACCCATAGCTATATCGGGTGATTGTTTAATGATAGCTGAAATTACAGCACAACAGCTACCGTCAAATCCATAATTTGGATTATTATAGCCGATTTCTTGTATCTTGCTACGTACTATTTGCTCAATATCCACATAGGTACTAGTAGTAATTTCGCCGCTCACTAGAACTAGACCGGTTGTTACAAATGTTTCACAGGCAACACGACCGTTAGGGTCTTGTTTTAGAATCTCATCAAGTACCGTATCTGAAATTTGATCGGCAATTTTGTCCGGATGCCCTTCAGAAACTGACTCAGACGTGAATATAAAATTTTTCATACATTACGCTCCTTTTAAAATTCTTCAAATGTTATATTAATATATGATTTTTTATGTCATTCCCGCAAAAGCGGGAATCCAGAAAAATAACTTCAACATATAATACAGCATACATATTTGATAAAATAAGCATATAAAAAACTAGTTTTTTATATGCTTTACTGGATTCCCGCTTTCGCAGGAATGACATCAAGTCATGCAATAACGCCGCCTTTAGCTAGGAATGATACACCTTCAATGAATTTCCATCCAGTTATTACCTGCTCTAATTTCGGTTATAATCGGTACATCCATATTAATAGAATTTTCCATGATTTTTTTAATAATAGGTGTTATAATTTCTACTTCATCAATCGGTGCTTCAAATAGTAATTCATCATGAATTTGCAGTACTAATCTTGTTTTAAGTTTACGTTTTTCTATTTCTTGATCTAGATTGATCATAGCAATTTTAATTATATCGGCATTAGTTCCTTGAATCGGAGCATTAATAGCCGCACGTTCTGCAAATTGTTTAAGCTTTTTATCATGAATTAGAGGTACAAAACATTTTCTGCCAAAGCAATTTGTGACATAGCCGTTGCTACTTGCAAAAGCTTTTGTTTGCTCCATATATTCTTGTACTCCTTTATATTCAGCAAAATATTTCTTGATATATTCGGATGCTTCGCCGTTAGTAACGTTTAATTGCTTAGCAAGCCCAAAAGCACTTATACCGTAAATGATACCAAAATTTATAGCTTTTGCTTTACGCCTATGTTCGCTAGTGAGTTCGTGTTTTTGTAAGTTAAAGATCTGACAAGCAGTTTGAGTATGGATATCGTCTTTATTGATAAATGCTTGTTTTAGTGCATCTATATTTGCGATATGGCTTAATATTCTAAGCTCAATTTGAGAATAATCGGCAGATATTAATTTATAACCTTCTTCAGCAATAAAAGCTTGTCTGATTTGATGCCCCTCACTAGAGCGAATAGGTACATTTTGTAGATTAGGTTCTTGTGAGCTAAGTCTTCCTGTAGTGGTAGAAGTTTGTAAAAATGTCGTATGTACTCTATGTGTTATATTATCTATCTGTTTCGGTAAACTATCGGTGTAGGTATTCTTTAATTTTGTCAGTTGCCGCCATCTTAATAACAAATCTGCAATATTATATCCATGCTCACTAAGTTTTTCTAGTATTTCCGCTCCCGTTGAGTAAGAGCTTGCTTTAGCTGAAGCTTTACCGAAAGGTAATTGCATTTTTTCGAACAAGATTTCGCCTAATTGTTTTGGTGAACCAATATTAAATTTAGTTCCGCTAAGAGCAAAAATTTCTTCTTCAAGTTTTAGAATTGCTGTTCCAAATTCAGCGGATAATTGTTTTAGGTAATTAGCATCTACTGTAATACCCACTTTCTCCATTTTATCTAAAATAAAACAAATAGGTAAATCAATGTTGCTATAAAGTCTAAAGGTTTTGTTGTCTTTAAGCTCCAATATAGTTTGCTTATAAAGTGCGATAAAGTTTATTACTATTTTTGCTGATTCGATAATTATATTTTCTATCAAAGTTTCTTTCAAAACTTCTTTAAATAAATTTTTCTGTGATAAACCGGCAGATAACGCATACTGCATTAATTCTAAATCTTCTATAGCCGTAATGTTATGAGATTGGTTTGCATAAAATTTAAGTAGAGGTTTAAGAGAGTAAGCAATTTTTTTTATGGATTTATCGGTTAGTAAATTGAAGATTATATCCGAAAACCAGTTGTTATTAGTATTATAAGAAAATAGATCATGAGAAGTGTTTGAAATTTTAATAATATAGCTTTGGTTTTGCAGTGATAAAATAAAAGCAAGATTAGCTCCTTTATGCTGTAATAAATATATCCCGAATATTCCTATTTTCTCGGCTTCTTTAGCAAAGTCTGCTAACTCATTAGCATTATTAATTTCTTTTATTTCCGTTACTGTATTATCTGCTATCTCTTTGTGGTCATTAATTTTAATATCCAATAAATTTTCTACTCTTTTATATAAAGATCTAAAACCGTATTCCTGTAAAAATCCTGTTAATTTATCGCTATTTGGAGGTGACCATTCTAAATTATTTAGCTGAAAATCTAAATCAACATTAGAATCAAGTCCTATTAACTGCCATGAAATTAACGCCGCTTCTCTTGAATTTTGTAAAGTTTCACGTTGTTTTACGCTTGAGACTTGGTCTAAAGAGTTAAATATATTTTCTACAGAACCAAATTGGGTTATAAGACTACTTGCAGTTTTTGGTCCAATAGATGGCACACCCGGAATATTATCCGATCTATCGCCGATTAAAGCCATTACTTCACGTAATTTATCAGAAGTAGTGCCGAATTTTTTAACAACATCATCCTCCGTAATATATTTCCCTTTTAACGGATCATATATCTTGATGTTTTCAGTCATTAACTGTAATAAATCTTTATCGGAAGAGATAATGACTACATGTTCGCCAAGTGCAGCAGTTTTAGTAGCAAAGGTTGCGATAATGTCATCGGCTTCATAACCGTTCTTCTCTAGAATAGGAAAATTTAAGTTACTTGCAACATCACGAACTAAAGGTAATTGTACAATTAAATCTTCAGGGGGTGGAGGGCGGTTAGCTTTATAGTCGGGATAAATCTGATGGCGAAAATTTTTCCCGCCGCTGTCAAATACTACAGCGACATGTTTAGGCTTAAAGTCGCTCAGTAATTTTAGCAGCATTGAAGTAAAACCGTAAAGAGCACCGACAGGCTCGCCTTTTGGTGAAGTTAAAGGCTGTTGTGCATAATAGGCTCTAAAAACAAATCCGTATCCGTCTATGAGCAATAAGGTATTTTTTTGAGTCATTTTATGATTTTATTTTTAATTAAATCGTCATTGCGAGGAAATTGCATAGCAATTGACGAAGCAATCTCAGGAGTTTATTAATACTTCATGAGATTGCCGTGCAGCCTGTGGCTGCTCGCAATGACGATTCAATATTCGTGCGGGCAATGACGTAGCAAAACCTCACAACCCCACTAGATTTCTAGCAAAATCATGTCGGTTGAATATTTTTAAGTCCTCTATCTTCTCGCCTATACCGGTAAAGTATAAGGGTAAATTAAATTTTTGTACTACTCCGACAATTACGCCCGCTTTAGCACTGCCGTCTAGTTTAGTCACGATAAGCCCCGTCAAATTAGTAGCATCATTAAAATGTTCTACTTGGTTATAAGTATTTTGTCCGGTAATAGCATCAATGACTAAAATGCTATGAGTGGGGGCATTCTCGTCTAGTTTTTTTATAACTTTTATAATCTTAGACAGTTCATCCATCAAATTTTTCTTATTATGAAGCCTACCTGCTGTATCGATAAAAAGTATATCGATATTTTGTTTTATCGATTCTTCCATCCCGCGATAAGCAACACTCGCAGGGTCAGCCGATTCTTCACCGGTAATAAGTAGTGCATTTGCTCTATCTGCCCAAGTACTTAGCTGATTTACGGCAGCTGCTCTAAAAGTATCGCAGGCTGCAACTGCTACTTTTTTCCCTTGCGCCGAGTACATTGCAGCAAGCTTACCTATAGTCGTGGTTTTACCTGCTCCGTTAACACCGCAAACTAAAATTACGTTTAATTTATTTTCGCTTAAAGTAAAGGGAATTTCTGATTTTGATAGCTGCTGCTCTATTAATTTAGCAAGGGCTTCTTTTACTGTATCACTATCTATTTCTTTGTCAAATTTTACCTTTTTAAACTCTTCAATAATATTAGTTACTACCGAAACACTCATATCACTTGAGATAAGTAGCTCTTCTAGCTCTTCTAGAGTTTCTGCATCTAATTTTTTCTTGTAAAATATTTTGTCGATACCTTCCGATATTTTATTGGAAGTTTTAGATAAACTTTGTTTTAATTTATTAAATATCGAAATCATATTAGATAGTTTGTTTTATGGGTGTTGGTGTTACGCCTGCGTGAGTATCAAATCGTCATTGCGAGGAAATTACGTAAGTAATTGACGAAGCAATCTCAGGAGTTTGTTGTTATTTCATGAGATTGCCACGCAGCCTATGGCTCGCAATGACGATGAGGTATCTACACAGATAAGCCATCTTGCAATGATGATTAAGGTACTTATCTCTTTTTCTTATTTTTGCTTTTGTTTTTATTTCCGTCAGTGGTTTTATTGAATCTGCCTAAATTTTTAACAAATTTTTGTAGTCCGTTAAGTTCCGTTCCATATGTCCTAGTATATTCATGGACTATTTCTATATCTTGTCTATGAGAATCATCTATTACTACTACTTCCTGCATAAAATTATTAGCATCAAACGTAATTTTTACTATCTTCTGCTTTTCAATTTTTGGATTGAGCCAAGCTCTTTGAGATATAACTCTTTCAACATAATACCAGGTATTTTGGGAATATTCCGGTACCATAGTAGGCGTACCTATTAACTCTACGACTTCTGTTTTATTTAGTTTTTTAGACTCTAATTTTACAAGTGCCGAATCATCTATGGATTGCCCTCTATTTTCGATAGTTTTGCAGCCGCTTAAGGAAAAAAAGGCTAATATACTAAAAATGTATGTTATAAAAATTTTCATAAGTTTAATTTTATCTAGATTTTATTACAAGATTATAATATACTGCTTCACTAATTTGACAAATACTTTTTAATTTATATTTAGAGAGGCTAATAATGGCGGTCCCAAAGAAAAAAACATCAAAATCAAGACGTAATATGAGACGTTCGCACTTAGCACTTGGCAAAGTTAACGTAATAGTTGATTCTCAAACCGGTGAATATAAGCTTCCTCATCACGTTTCTTTAGTCGACGGTACTTATAATAATCGTCCAGTAGTAACAAAGAAAATTAAAACTGAAGAAGAAGTAGCCTAAAAGATTTATGACCTGTAAAATTATTGGTTGCGGTGGGTATCTTCCTTCAAAAATAGTTAGTAATGACGAGCTTGCAAAATTCGTAGATACTAACGATGAATGGATTAGAACAAGAACAGGTATTATGCAGCGTCATATAGCAGGTGATACAGAATATACTTCCCATCTTGCTTTAAAATCAGCTGAAAAAGCTATAGCAGATGCAGGGATATCGGTAAATGATATTGATTTAATTATTACATGTACTACTACTCCCGATAATAGCTTTCCTTCGGTTGCCTCTAAGCTGCAAGGTTATCTTGGTTTAACTAATATACCGTCTTTTGATTTACAAGCAGTATGTGCTGGCTTTGTTTATGGTTTACAAGTAGCAAATTCTCTTATCTTATCAGGTAAATATAAAACTATTTTGCTTATAGGAGCCGAGAAAATGACGTCGTTATTAGATTGGAATGATAGGACTACTTGCGTTTTATTCGGTGATGGGGCCGGTAGCGTAATATTACAGCGTAGTAGTGATGATTCCGGTTTAATAGATAGTAATATCTTCTCAAGCGGGGCTGATTATGAAATATTATACACAAACGGTGGTGTAAGTATGAACGGTATTAGTGGCAAAATAGTTATGCAGGGGCAAAAATTATTTCGTCATGCAATAGAAAAAATGCAACAATCTATAAAAGATTTACTGCATGCTAATCAATTCAGTGTAAGCGATATTGATTATTTTATACCTCATCAAGCAAATATCCGTATTATAAATAAACTCGCTGAACTATTAAATATAGAAGAGCATAAAGTAGTGAAAACCGTAGAAAAACATGCTAACTGCTCTGCTGCTTCTATTCCGCTTGCTTTGAGTACTCTCAAAGCATCAGGCAAAATAAAAAAAGGTGATATTCTACTATTTTCAGCTATCGGTGCAGGTCTTACTTGGGGCAGTGCATTCATTAGATGGTGAATATACTCGTTTTATTAGACATCTTCGGAAACTCTACTGCTAGGGGTAGTTTGTACGTTGATCCTGTACTCGAATCCTCACTTACCTCTATGTACGCTGCGGTTATAAGCTTCAAAATCGATTCCTCTTTTCCCCATTAAACTTCATCTATCTATTTATCCAAAGTATATACTTGTATTATAAAAATGATATTTTTACCACATTTATACATGAGTAATTGCATTTTATAATATTTTAGCCTTTAAACTAATAAAATAATGATATATACTAACTCACATAGCTTTTGGTTAGTTTAGTTTTATGACTAGCTAAAATGAATTCAATATCAATAAATTATAATCTCAAGGAGTTTAATTATGAAAACAAAAATTACATTAGCTTTTCTTGCATTATTTGTGCTTGCAGGGTGTAATACAACAAAAAGAGCACCGCAATTTGACGGTAATATGAACCAAGGTGAAGAAACTTCATTAATGAAAGATTTCGAGAAGCATGCAGGAAATGCAGTATGGTTTGCTTTTGATAGCTCTGCTTTGTCACCAAAGGCTAAAGAAGAACTAGAGAGACAAGCTTGCTGGTTATCAAAGCATCCTGAAGTAAAAGTTACTGTTGAAGGACATTGCGATGAAAGAGGTACCAGAGAATATAACTTAGGTTTAGGTGAAAGAAGAGCAGCAGCAGCGAAAAAATTCTTAGCTCATAAAGGAATCGATCATAACAGATTAAATACAATCTCTTATGGTAAAGATAGACCTGCTATGATGGGTAATGCTGAAGAAGCTTTTGCTTATAATCGTAGAGCTGTAACAGTTGTACACCACTAAAATTATTTACTAATTATATAGTATCCTAAAAGGCCGAGTTTACTACTCGGCCTTTTTTTATTTATAACTTGATGTTATTATTGCGAAAGCGTTGATGCGTGGATACCGAATCGTCATTGCAAGCCATAGGCTGCGTGGCAATCTCATGAAATAACAACAAACTCCTGAGATTGCTTCGTCAATTACTTTGTAATTTCCTCGCAATGACGAAAAAACTGAA
>NZ_JAQCNX010000023.1:0-10530 GCF_036857515.1 Candidatus Rickettsia tasmaniensis
CGAGTATACTCAATGAGTCGGTGTTGTTGCATAATTCCAAAGCCGTCATTGCGAGCGAACGTAGAGAGCGTGGCAATCTCATGAAATAATAACAAACTCCTGAGATTGCTTCGTCAATTACTTACGTAATTTCCTCGCAATGACGACGTCTCTCGTACTTTAAAAAAACTATAAGATAAAGTAAGTACTTTAATGTCTTGCATTTCAGGATCAAACTCAAAATCCTTATCTATATAAAATGTAACCGGCATTAAGACTTTTTCGCCGGCTTTTAATAATTGTTCTTCAAAACAAAAACAATGAATTTTTACGAAATATTTTCCTGCTTTATTTGGAGTAACATTATATACGGAAGTACCTATTATATCGTTATCGCTTAGATTCTCTGTTTCATAGAACACTAGAGTATTCTGCCCCGGAACAATTTGCACTCTTTGCTGCCTTGGAATAAACCGCCAAGGTAAATCTTTATCAACATTAGCATCAAACTCGATAATTATAGGCTTAGTGCCTTTTACCTTAGAATATACACTCACCGTTTCTTTTGCAGTAGTACCACCATATCCTGTAACTTTACAAAATAAATTATAGATAGGTACGGAAGCAAAACTGAGTAACACCATACTAATTATTAATCCCAGCAAGGAAAAAGCTAAATTTTTATTGGATTTTTTAGACATTATTTGATTTTATTTAAAAATACTCTAGAAAAAGTTTATTTTAGATTATATATGTGTTAGTATAAAAAAAATAGTTTTTAAGGTTAGTATGACTAATAATATTAATGCATTAGCAATTTCTAGCGAATCAGGATTTTATAGCTACTTACAGAAAATCAATAAAATTCCTTCACTTACGCAAGAAGAAGAATTGTTATTAGCAAAATCCTATTTAGAAGGGAATGATTTACAAGCTGCACATAAATTAGTAACAAGCCATCTTAAACTTGTTGCAAAAATTGCAAGCGGCTATAGGACTTACGGTCTTCCTATTACCGAATTGGTTTCAGAAGGTAATATGGGTTTAATGCAGGCAGTAAAAAAATTCAATCCCGAACTTGGTTTTCGCCTATCAACATATGCGATGTGGTGGATTAAAGCAGCCATACAAGAATATATATTAAAATCTTGGTCATTAGTAAAGATGGGAACAACAGCCGCACAAAAAAAATTATTTTTTAGTCTTAATAAAGTGAAGCATAAAATTACTAATTTATACTCAAGGGCTATTACTACCGATGATTTGGCACAAATAGCAGATGAGCTAGGCGTTTCGGTTAATGAAGTTTCTGAAATGAATACTAGAATTTCAGGTCCTGATTTATCGTTAAATAACTCTATAAATAGTGACGATGCAGAATCCGGGGAATTAATAGAACTATTACCGGAAACACGCCCTACTCCTGAAGCTATGGCTATTAATAAGCAAAATTCTACCAGTAAAAGGCAGTTACTATCAAATGCTATGAAGATTTTAAACGATAGGGAACTTCGTATTTTAACAGAGCGTAAATTAACGGATACTCCTAAAACTCTAGATATTCTAAGCAATGAGTATAATATTTCTAAGGAACGTATTAGACAAATAGAAAATACGGCTTTTGAAAAAATAAAGAAGTTTATTTTAAACCATAGTAGAGAAGTAGCTTAAGCCTTATTGGACTGTCATCCCGTGGTCAAGCCACGGGATCCAAAAACAACTAATAGTATTTTTAACTGGATACCGCGATCAAGTCACGGTATGACAACGGAAAAACGATCCGCCCAACAATGCTTTCGTAGAAATGACATTAGTTCAGTACACCTGACCATTCTGGATCAGAAGCATCTGCCGGTGTCATAATTTCTCTTTCATTATGACCTGTTATATCAATTGCAAAAATTTTGTTTTTTCCCGGAGCTTTAGCTCTCGACGGCCAACCTTTAGCAAACATAATAACTCGTCCGTTAGGCGACCAACAAGGACTTTCGACTAAATATCCGCTTGTTATTATCCTTTCACTATTCTCATCATCTTGGGTGCATGCTTTCATAATTCCGATATTAAAAGTTTTTCCTCCGTCTCCTCTAGTAATCTTAGTAAATGCTATATAGTCTCCTCTAGGCGACCAGCTGGGAGCTGCGTAAGAACCACCGCCAAAACTAATACGCTGAACGTCACTTCCATCTGAATTCATGATATATAATTGAGGCACACCGTTTCTATCGGAGTTATATACAATTTTTTTACCGTCCGGTGAATAGCTAGGAGAGGTATTAATACCGAATCCGTCAGTTAATTTATGAAGCCGTTTAGTAGCAAGGTCGATTTCATAAATATGCGTCGAACCGTTTTTAGCTATCGACATTACAGCTTTTCTACCGTCCGGTGAGAATCTAGGAGCAAAAGATATACCGGGGAAATCACCTACTACACTTTCTTTGCCTGTTTTTAAATCTTTTTCATAAACGAGTGCTCTGCTTTTAGTAGCATATGAAACGTAAAAAATCTTATCCGCTGAACGAGCAAATCTTGGGGTTAAGACTAGTGACTTTCCGTTGGTAAGGTATTTATTATTAGCCCCGTCATAATCCATCAAAGCAATTCTTTTTATTTTCGGTAAAGATCTGCTTTCTGATACATACACTATTTTAGTGTCAAAATAACCGGCATCACCGGTAATTTTTTCATAAATTTTATCGGCAATTTTATGTGCTGCTCTTCTCCATAGATTTTCCGGTACTTCAAGAATTTCACCGGCGAGCTGTTTTTCAAGCAACGTATCCCATAATATAAAGCTAACTTTAAATTTACCGCTTTCTAGTTTTTTAACTTCACCGTTTACTAAAAGACTAGCATTCATGTGACGCCATGCAGCAAAAAGCGGTTTATATTCTATTCCTGTCTTCGCTTCTATAAAAGAGGCAGCAGAAATAGGACGGAATAACCCCGAAAGCTTTAAATCATTAGAGATAACTTTAACCATATCGTGACCTAATACATCAGCGGCAGAATTATCGGCATCAAATTTATTGACCGCTATAGGTGTCGGGTCAGCTCGCCCATGCTCAATGTTTATTGTTTCAAGTGCATAGCTGGTAAAGCTAAATAATAGTGATAGTATAAAATATATAATATTTCTCACTTAAAATACTCGTTTTTATCAAATTCCGTTATGGTTGTTGTATGTCATTCCTGCGAAAGCAGGAATGACATACATTACCCAAAAATCTTCATCAGTTCTTCCCATTCTCTCTTAGTCATATCACTAGTTTCATGGGTAACTTTTTCACCGTTTATCATTCTTTTAATTACATCCAAACCTTTACGTGAAATATTTGCTCCCTGCAAACGATATTCTTCAAAAGCTTCGTAAGCAAAAGGAACCCAAGCTTTGACTATCTCAAGCATCTTTTCAGCATAAACTCTAATTTCATATTGAGCGTGAGGGTCGGCTCGCAATCTTAAAAAATGAAGTAAATTATGTAAATTAATCTTCCAATACCATTCCGTATAATAATTTAAAGTTAAATTCATACGAGCAAGCTCTCTTGCTATCCCTGTGGCGTTCTCATCTATAATATTACCCTCTTCATCGGCATTCATCAGTTCCTTATAATGCCCGTAGCACTGTCTAGCATCTTCCTCTAAAATTGCAAGGACCTTTTCAGCCACTTCTTTCGGTAAGCTATCCCCTTCCCTACATTGTTTATTTACAGCAGATTGGGAAGCAATATTTGCCGGTTCAGGTAGATAAAATTCATTACCTAAAATAGAATACCTTGCCGAATATTCGTTAACGCTAGCTGTTCTATGCCTAATCCATTGCCTTGCAATAAATATCGGTAGTTTAATATGGAACTTGATATCACACATCTCAAAAGGAGTGGTATGATAATGACGAAGCAAGTAGTTTATCAGCCCTTTATCTTGGTTTAATTGCTTCGTACCCTTACCGTAAGAAACACGAGCTGCTTGTACTATAGCACTATCATCCCCCATATAGTCGATAACTCTAATAAAACCGTAATCTAACACTTTTATAGGCTCATATAAGATTTCTTCAAGTGCCGGGACTGTTACTCTTTTTGTGGTGTTATGCATTCTATTTATCCTTTATGTTTTTCTTTAAATTAACCTTTCCGATGTCATTCCTGCGAAAGCAGGAATCCAGCGTAAAGCGAGATAAATCGAACTTTTAAAAAGCTTTAAAGTATTGGATTGGATTCCCGCTTTCGCGGGAATGACATCGATCCTTAAGTTGACACCCATACACTTCTGCAGGAATGACATAAAGTTATGGCAAATAACTATATAAATTCTTACCATTTCTTTTTAGCCATAATTTTGCCGGTTGGTATTCGGGATATATATCCTCAACTAGCTCCCAAAAATTTTTACTATGGTTCATTTCTTTTAAATGTGCCATTTCATGAGCTACTAAATATTTCAGTACTTCAAAGGGGGCAAAAACTACCTGCCAATTAAAAACAAGATTCCCTTTGCTACAACAACTCCCCCAACGGCTAACATTTTCCATTATTCTAATATTGGAATAAGTCAAATTATGTTTTTTAGATATATTCTCTACTATTATTTTTATTTCTGCTAATAATTTCTTTTTAAGGAATACTTCTATACTAAGTTTTTTTAGTACCTGACTACAATACACTTCTAACGTAGAATCATTTAATTTTATCTGATTTTTAGACAAATCAATATGTATTATTTCATAAGATTTACCCAAAATAGAAATCTTATCTTCATCTTGTGGTATCGCAGTTACATTACGACGTAATTTTTGCCTAACCCAATATTCTTGACTTAACAAAAAATTATGACCCTTTTCGGCCTTTACCTTAAGAGGTAATACAAGCTCTGCACCTTTAGACGTAATGCGGATGGCTATATTTTTAGCTTTGCTACTCCTTCTTACTATAACATTTTGAGGTTCACCATATTTGGTAAGAGTAATAACATCTTCCATTTAAAATTCTATATACTTATTAGGATCAACTGCTATTTTATTTTTACGCATAGCAAAATATAATTCATGTTCTACATGTCCGATAACACTATTTCTAGCAATTTTATCACCTTTTTTCAGTAATAAATCATCTAAACTCGCATATGCTACTTCTAGATCGTCTTTATCTAATTTAACTATTACTAAATTACCGAATTGCTTATTATAACCTGAATATATTACTGTTCCTGCAGCTATCGATTTAACTTCACTATATTCTTTAGCTGCAATATCTATCCCTTTACTTTTACCGGCTTTAAACTCGGTAATAATTACCCCATTTAACGGTTTTACAAAGTTTAATTGTTCTATCGCTTCTTCATCTTTGTCTTCATTCTGAGACATAGGAATCTCAATATCATCATTATCATCTTCTATAATTTTTGCCTTTGGCTCTTCGAGTCTACCGCTAACTTTTTCTGACGCGGAATTGTCTTCCATAGTTCTTTGAACTATCAAACCCTCATCGTGATCTAGTTCGGTAGAATTATTATTTGCAGTAACATCTCCTACTTTATACTCAATTGGAGCCGGTGGCTGATCAACACAAGCAACTAAACAAAAACATATAACGATACTAAGTACAACAGGATATTTCATATATTTAACAAAACTATTATTTACATTAGAAAACAAATATTACATAGTATATAATTTTTATCATTATTTTCCATCAAAAAATTAACTATGAAAACTTATAATATTGTCATAGCTAGTGATCATTCAGGTTATGAGCTTAAGTCTGAAATTATCAATTATTTAGAGCAGAAATCTCTAAAGATTTATGACTGCGGAACAAATAATACACAAACCGTTGATTATCCTGATTATGCTAAGAAAGTAGTAGATATTATTATTGAAAAATCAGCACCTATCGGTATTTTAATTAGTGATACGGGGATTGGTATGTCTATAGCTGCGAATCGTAGCTCGGAAATAAGAGCCGCTTTGTGCAACAATATATTAACTGCCGAAAATGCTAAAGCTCATAATGACGCTAATATCTTGATACTCGGAGCAAAAACCATAGACCAAAAAATAGTATTTGATATTATAGATAAGTTTTTAACTACCCAATTTGAAGGCGGCAGACATAGCACCCGCCTATCAAAGATAAAATAGTTGTATAAACTGTTAAACATTGTTATTATCCGTCATTGCGAGGAGAGGCAAAGCCTCGACATGGCAATCTCAGGCATTTTGCACCTATTTCATAAGATTGCCACGCTCCTTGCAGTCGCTCGCAATGACGATTTGGTATCCATGCGCAATAAAGCCAAACTATAATATAAATTATGCTGCTTAATATGAATCTTCAAGAGTTGAAACAAAAATATAATTACGATGTTGCAACGAAAATGATGCAGCAATATCTAGACATTAAATTTGCTCATTTAGATTGTTTACTACTATTTAGAATGGGTGATTTTTATGAAATGTTCTATGAAGATGCAATTCTAGCAAGCAATGTACTTGGCATTGCTTTAACAAAGCGCGGCAAAAACGGCAAAGAAGAAATTGCGATGTGCGGAGTACCTTATCATGCCCTTGAGAATTATTTAACTAAGTTAATTGAAGAAAATTATAAGGTTGCTATTTGTGATCAACTAGAAACACCTGAAGAAGCAAAGAATAGAGGCGGTTATAAAGCGGTAGTTACTAGGGATGTTACACGTATTATAACTCCGGGAACTATAATTGAAGAAAATTTAATTGCTTCAGCCGAACCTAATTATTTAGCAAGTCTCGTAATACCGAAAAATAAAGAAACAGCTAGCCTTTGTTATGTTGATCTTTCTACTTCCGAAATTGTTGTAGTTAATGTACCGGAAACGGAAATTCTTAATGAGCTGGCTCGTTTAAAACCTCGTGAAATTCTGCTTAGCGAAAATCTGAGATCTTCTAATCTTGCGGATAGTATTTTCAAACAATTAAATTTTCGTATTACCTATCAAGTTGATAGTTTTTTTGCGATTAATAAATGCGAAAAAATCATTTTAGATTTTTATAAAATGAAAGATATTAAAGGAATCGGCGAGATATCTAGTAGTCAAATTTGTGCCATAGGTAGCGTTTTAGAATATTTATCGTTAACGCAAAAACAAAATATTCCTCATTTGCCAATCCCTAGAATTATCAATTTTCATAGCTATATGACTATTGATTTCTCTACTAGACGCAACCTTGAAATTGTAACAAACTCACAAGGCGGCTCACAAGGAAGTTTATTAAGCACCCTTAATCATACGGTTACTAAACAAGGCGGACGTTTACTATATAATTTTCTTTCAAGTCCTTTAACCAACATTGCTAAAATAAATCATCGTTTAAATATTACTGAGTTCTTTTATTCCAACTTAGAAATAGTAAAAAAAATTAGAGAACTTCTAAAAAGAACTAGTGATATAGAACGCTGCTTAACACGTATTACGATGAACAGAAGTTCAGGTCGTGATTTACTTAGCATTAAATATACTTTAGAAACGGCAACGATTATTAAAGGAGTATTCTTTGACGCTTACGGTTTTAATTTACCTGATTTTATCGAAAAAATTATTAAACCTCTATCAGGCGATGCAGAATTATATAATTTAATAGACGAAACAATACAAGAAGATGCACCGAATAATTTAAATGACGGAGGTATAATAAAACATGAATATCATCCGAAAGTAGCCCAATTACATGATTTAATTAATAACGGAAAATTACATATTGAAAAGCTAAAAGATCAATATCGCAAAGAAACGGGAATAGACAGTTTAAAAATCTCTCATAATAATGTTATAGGACTTTTTATCGATATCACCGCCAAAAATGTTAATAAAATCCTTGATCCCAAATTTATTCACCGTCAAACAACGGTTAATCATGTTCGTTACACTACTGCTGAACTACAAAAGCTTGAAAGTGAGTTAGTCAACGCTAAAACCTTAATAATAAGCTTAGAAAAAGAATTATATGCGGATATTTGTAGCCAAGTAATCGAAAAAGCTTCCTATTTACGAATGCTTGCAAGCTCCTTAAGCGGGCTTGACGTATTCTGTAATTTTGCTTACATCGCTGATGAATATGATTATGTTAAGCCTGAGTTTACCAATGATTTAAGCTTTGATATCGTTAAAGGACGGCATCCTGTAGTAGAGAAAGCACTACAGCAAGAAAGCAAAAGCTTTGTATATAATGATTGTCATTTATCGGAGCTTGAGCGTATTTGGTTAATTACCGGTCCTAATATGGCAGGTAAAAGTACTTTTTTACGTCAAAACGCCATTATTGCAATCATTGCTCAAATAGGTTCTTTTGTGCCGGCAAAAAGTGCTAAAATAGGGGTAGTCGACAAAATATTTAGCCGAATAGGTGCTACCGATGACTTAATTAAGGGACAATCGACCTTTATGGCAGAGATGCTTGAAACCTCGGCAATTCTTGCTCAATCTACAAAAAACTCACTAATCATACTTGATGAGGTAGGTAGAGGCACATCCACTTATGACGGGGTATCTATAGCATGGTCGGTGCTTGAATATATTCATGATAAGCTGAAATGTCGCTGTTTATTTGCAACGCACTATCATGAGCTAACCGTTATGCGTAATTTCCTGCCGGCTTTGCAAAATTATACTATTGCTATTGAGGAGTCAGGTAAAGATATTCTATTTTTACATAATATTATATCAGGTGCTGCCGATAGGTCCTACGGTCTTCATGTTGCGGCTCTTGCCGGTCTTCCTGCGAGTGTTATAAACAGAGCTGAGCAGATTCTGCTTAAATTTGAAAAAACTTCTACAGGTAAAGGAAAAAATATTTTATCAACGGAATCAAATAATTTGAGTTTGTTTTATCTTGAACCTAATAAGACTACTATAAGCAGCAAATTAGATAAAAAATTCAGCACTATCGATCCTGATAAACTATCCCCTAAAGAAGCACTTGAGTTAATTTATGAGTTAAAGAAGTTGGTTTGATGCGAGTTTGGCAGTGCCTGCGTGGATCAGTTTTTTCATCATTGCGAGGAAAAACTGCAAGTTTTGACGAAGCAATCTCAGGAGTTTGTTATTATTTCATGAGATTGCCACGCAGCCTACGGCTGCTCGCAATGACGATCTAGTTATCTATGCAATCTTGCCTCCCTTTCCAACCAATATTTACTACAGGCGAAAAAATTAGGATTCGCGAAACTTTCTTTACCGTAAGTAATTTCTTGTCCATGCGTATCTAAAATATTACCACCACCGGCTTTAATTAAAGCATGACCTGCTGCTATGTCCCATTCCATAGTTTGACCGAATTTTGGATATATATCAGCTGCTCCTTCAGCAATTAAGCATAGTTTAATTGAACTGCCTATTGCATTTATTTGACTGAATGAATACTTACTTAAAAATTCTTTAGTAGCTTTATTTGAATTATAAAAACCTATTACCGCATTAAGCTCTTCATGTTTAGGTTCATGATTAACAAATATTTCTTTAGAATTCTGTTCGATTTTTAACTGACCGTTTACATCGGTATAATATAGCTTTGCTGTTTCAGGGTGATATATCAAGCCGATGGTTGGAAAACCGTTTTCAATGAGCCCTATATTGACCGTATATGTACTTTTACCGTTTACATAGCTCCATGTCCCATCAATAGGATCGATTAACCAAAAAGTATCACTGCTGAATATAGGTAGCGGCTGCTCTTCACATACTATAGCTATTTGAGAGGTTAAGGTTTGTAGAGTTTGATAAATTATTTTACTAATTTCCTTATCAGCATTAGTGACTACTGACCCATCTGATTTAATATCAGTCAATATTCCTGCCTTTTTTATATCTAGTGCAATCTTGCCGGTATTAATAATTAAATCTTTTAAAGCATTAATTAAATTGTCATTCATAATTATTTATTTAACATCTTTGCAGCTGTATCATCTTCTAACCACTGACCGGTATTTAAAAACGTAGATTGCTGCAACTCAGCGATTTGATGATCAGGTGACCCCGGTAACATTTGCCATCCCAAATATTCAATTCCATAATATCCTATATCAACCATACTTAAATAAGAGTCCATATTTTCTAAATCTTTTTTATTATTTGCAAAAATTACTATTTTTTTAGGTTGTTTCGGTATAATTTTTAAGAACTCTATAAGAGCTTTTACTCTATTTATATTACCGGTAAATATTATACCTAAATAAAAAATAGGGGCTTCAGCATCGCTTGGATTAAATCTAAATACATCTTTATCATTAACTTTATTAGTAAAATTAATATTGAGTCCGTAAAGTAAGGTATATAACCATCCTTCATAATTTTCAATTAAATTACATGGGGCCGTTATTTCCTGAAGACCTAAAACCGTTGCACCTTGCTGTTTCATCTTATTAATTAAATCTACCCATTTAGATTCAACAAGCATCATTTGACGCTGCACTATCAATTTTGCAATAGTTTTATTAACTGATGCGTTACCCGCTGCAAGACTATATAAATATTTAGTAAAATTTATATAAGAATTATCCTGATATCGAAATA
>NZ_JAQCNX010000053.1:0-1734 GCF_036857515.1 Candidatus Rickettsia tasmaniensis
AAATCAAAATCTTCAAACTCCGTATCACAAAAATTACAAGCAAGATTACATCCTCCAAGCCTAATAAAGATCGCAGGACAACCTACAAAAATGCCCTCCCCTTGTATAGTCTTAAAAATAGACTGTACCTCTAACTGAGTACCGTCACCGTTTAATATGCTTCTTTTAGGATTTTGTCCAAACATTTTTAAATTATTATCGATTGATTAAAGACATTATAGTACATTTTTATAAAAAAATCTTGCAATAACTAAATAAAAAAACTATTATTTAAGTTTCATCGGTAATATGGCTTTGGTATGCCTAATGTTTTTACCGTTTAAACCTAGAAATACCAATTATAAGGAACAATATGCCTAAATTAAAAACAAAATCTGCCGTAAAAAAACGTTTTAAACTTACTGCTAGCGGCAAGGTTATTGCATCTCAAGCAGGTAAAAAACATTTTATGCGTCGTCGTACTAAAGCTCAAATTCGTAACCTTAGAGGAACTACAATGCTTTGTCCTCAAGACGGATATAATATTAAAAAATATTTTTTACCGTACGGTATAAATTAATTAACTAGGAGCTAAAGCAATGACACGTGCAAAATCAGGAAAAATTTCCAAAAATCGACATAAAAAAATCCTTAAATTAGCCAAAGGCTATAGAGGTAGAGCAAATAGCTGTTTTAGAGTAGCTATTGAAAAAGTAGAAAAAGCCCTCCAATATGCTTATAGAGATCGTAGAAACCGTAAACGTGATTTTAGAGGCTTATGGATTCAAAGAATAAATGCAGCAGTAAGAGAACATGGGCTTGTTTACTCTCAATTTATGGGAGCTCTTAAAAAAACAGAAATCGATATAGATCGTAAAGTACTTGCAGAACTTGCCGTCAATAACAGTGACGGATTCGTAAGTATCGTAGAAAAAGCAAAAGCACATATTTAAGTATTTAATGTCATCCCGTGGTCAAGCCATGGGATGACATATTTATAATAATTAATTTTTATTTTCGTTCGGTATAAATATTATGAAACGTACATTTCAACCTAGTAATTTAGTTAGAAAAAGAAGACATGGTTTTAGATCTAGAATGGCTACTCCAACCGGAAGAGCAATCTTAAGAAAACGTCGTGCTAAAGGTAGACATAAATTATCTGCTTAAAATAATCTGACTTATCAAAGTGTCTATTACCTCTTTAAAAAATCAAAAAGAATTTGAGCTTATAAATAAGCTTGGGAAGAAGCTCCATGAGAGATATTGTATTTTGGTAATCGCCACAAAACTTCCAAAAATCTTCCTTGAATCAAAATATAACACCTTTTTAGGAATCAAAGTTAGCAGAAAGCTAAATAAAAAAGCTGTAGTTCGCAACAAAATTAAAAGGCGTATACGACATCTAATTAGAATTATTGTTAGTGATTCTAGCTTTAAGGCTATAAAATTTGCAATGATTATTATTCCGAGAAAAGGATTTGAAGAGATAAACTTCTCAAATCAAAATCTTCAAACTCCGTATCACAAAAATTACAAGCAAGATTACATCCTCCAAGCCTAATAAAGATCGCAGGACAACCTACAAAAATGCCCTCCCCTTGTATAGTCTTAAAAATAGACTGTACCTCTAACTGAGTACCGTCACCGTTTAATATGCTTCTTTTAGGATTTTGTCCAAACATTTTTAAATTATTATCGATTGATTAAAGACATTATAGTACATTTTTATAAAAAAATCTTGCAATAACTAAA
>NZ_JAQCNX010000008.1:0-33895 GCF_036857515.1 Candidatus Rickettsia tasmaniensis
CCCGTGGTCAAGCCACGGGGTAACGCAGCGAATTTTACCGAACCACGCAATAATGCCTTCTCGCAATGACGACTTGGTATTCACGCAGGCAATGCCGAATTACATCCAATACGAAAGCAAATTATGACTACTCAGAAAATAGTGCCTACAAAATCAACTGATGGCAGTAAGCTTTTTCGTCATCAAGCTAAATTTGTAGCCGGTGCTATGAATATAAATCAAATCCCCAATTTTTCATTACCGGAAATTGCTTTTGTCGGTAAGTCAAATGTCGGCAAATCAAGCCTAATAAACACGATATGTAATAATAAAAATCTTGCTAAAGTTTCTAATACTCCAGGGCGTACTAGGCAAATCAATTTCTTTAACCTTGCAGATAAACTTATTATAGTTGACCTTCCCGGTTATGGTTTTGCTAATGTTCCTATATCAGTCAAAGAGCAGTGGGGAGTGTTAATTAGTTATTATTTACGAAATAGTTATAATTTAAGGTTAGTTAACGTATTGATTGATTCAAGAAGGGGTATAAAAGAAAATGATAAGAAAGTAGCTGATCTATTACTTGCAAATAAAAGAGAATTTCAAATTATTTTCACAAAATCCGATAAAGTTATGGATCATAAAAACCTTAACGATGAAGCACAGAATTTTCTTGCAACTTTAAACTACTCATGTAATGTTATGTATGTAAGTAGTAGGAGTAAAGAAGGTGCAAGAGAATTTAAAGCTAGTTTGGCAAAATGCATCAAACCTCAAAAATAAAGAGGTAGATAGTATTTCTTCATTAAATAACATTGCTATAATTAAGAATATAATAAAGTGTAGTAGTGAGTTGAAGAATCAAGCAATAGTTCTAAAATTACCTGCTACTATTATTATTGACGATAAATTATTTACGGCTTTTATTGAATCTGTTAGATTGCTTGAGATGTGCGGTGCCAAAATATATATAGTACATGATCATATTGATTTACGAAGTTCGTCTTTAATATCACAAATAGATGAAAATTTTAGTCAAAAAATTAGTAAAATAAGCGACTATAGTTCTCTAAATAATCCTATTATTATGGAAATTTTATCCAGTTACGTTAACAAGCTTATAGTAACAAAGTTAAGTAGTATAGGTTGTTATGCAGTTGGTATTTCAGGTAAGGATGCTAATTTACTGCAAGCAAAAAAATCAAAACTATCTCACCGAAAAATTGTAAATCATGATGTTATAAATATTGGCTTTTTAAGCGAGCCTATTCTGATTAATCCAGAAATTTTATTAAATTTTGCAGATAATAATATTATACCCGTGATAGCACCGTTTGCGAGCGACGATCAGGAGAAAACACATTTATTAAATGTTAACTTAACGGTAGCAACAATTGCTTCTGCATTAAGTGCAGAACATTTAATATTGCCATATGAGATATTACAGGTATCCGAGACGTTTCCGTATAATATAAAAATACGAGATATTAACTTGTTGAAATCAATGTTAGATGATAGTAATAATTTCATCGAAGAAGCATTAATTAAGATAGCAGTTAATGTCCTTGAAAATAATAACGGTTACGTACATTTTGTGAACAGTGAAGCACCGAATTCAATATTGTCAACTATGTTTGATATTAATATAAATTAATAGAGGTTTTTTATGGCAGGAGCATTAGCATCCGATCTTTTATTTGTAGGGTTAACTAGACCGCCGATGATATTTGGAGTAAGTATTAAGTTTGCTGCATTAAATATGATAATGACGATGATAGTATTTATTTGGAATAACGGCATTATGATTTTATTCATTGCAGCTGCTTTGCATTTGGTAGCTTATATTATATGTTTTAAAGAACCGAGATTCATAGAGCTATATTTAAATAAAATGTCAAGAACTAGCCAATGTCCTAATAAATTTTACTACGGAGCAAATTCGTATGATATTTGAGTTTTATGTCATTCCCGCGTAGGCGGGAATCCAGTAACATTTAATGTCATACCGCGCCTTGATCACGGTATCTTAGGACACAGTCTGTGATACAAGATCCCGTGGTTGTAGCCACGGGATGACAACAAAAAATCTGGATTCCCGCCTACGCGGGAATGACATAAAAAGAGGTATAACCGACAAAATAAATCAAAATAGTTAAATCAGGTGAGGTAATGAAATTATTTAGAACTAGAGCAGCTAAAGAATTAAGGTCTAAACAAGAAAGCCCCACTTCGCATTTTATTCCTTATAAATGTCATTGGGATAGTAATACTATTTTAACAAAAGATAATTCTTTATTACAAGTTATTAAAATAAATGGATTTTCTTTTGAAACTGCTGATGATGAAGATCTAGACATTAAAAAGAATATCAGAAATGCCTTACTTAAAAATATGGCTTCGGGAAATATCATTATGTATTTCCATACTATTAGAAGACGTAAAGCAGTAATATTTGACGATACGGAATTTACTTATGATCCTACCGTAAAAGTCCCTAATGATTTTATTACTTATTTAGGTGCAGAATGGCGTAAGAAACATGCTGGGGCTAGGTCGTTTTTTAACGAATTATATGTTAGTATTTTATATAAGCCTGATACTGGCGGTGTTGCTATAGTTGAGTATTTTCTAAAGAAGCTTAGACAGAAATCTAATAAAACTGCTTGGGAAAACGACATGAAAGAGATGAAAGAAAATCTTCAAGAAATGTCAACTAGAGTGATTAATACATTCAGAAGTTACGGAGCAAGATTACTTGGAGTTCGTCAAACGCAGTCAGGTAGTTATTGTGAAATTTTAGAATTCCTTTCATCTTTAATCAATTGCGGCGATTCACCGGGTCCTATAGCATTACCGCGTGGTACTATTGACGAATATTTACCGACTCATCGCTTATTTTTTGATTCTCGTACTATTGAAGCAAGAAGTCCGCTTGGCAAGAAATATGCCGGAATGATCAGTATACTTGAATACGGTCCTAATACTTCGGCAGGAATTTTTGATGGATTCCTGCAAATGCCTTTTGAATTTGTTATGACGCAAAGCTTTGTCTTTGTTAATAGAACAGTAGCGATCGGTAAAATGCAATTACAGCAAAATAGAATGATACAATCCGGTGATAAAGCTATTTCACAAATTGCTGAAATTAATACGGCCCTTGATATGGCCACTAGTGGTGATATCGCTTTCGGTGAGCATCATTTATCGCTTTTATGTTCCGCAAATAATATTAAAGCTTTGGAAGATATATTGTCAATGGCAGCAGTTGAGCTTTCTAATTCAGGAATTCAGCCGGTTAGAGAAAAAGTTAACATGGAACCTAGCTATTGGGGACAGTTGCCGGGCAATATGGATTATATAGTGCGTAAATCCACTATAAATACTCTTAATATGGCTAGCTTTGCCTCACAACATAATTATCCGCTCGGTAAAATTAGAGATAACCATTGGGGAGAATATGTCACAGTACTTGATACTACTTCAGGTACACCATTTTATTTTAATTTCCATGTAAGGGATGTTGGACATACTCTCATTATCGGTCCAACCGGTGCCGGTAAAACAGTTCTTATGAATTTCTTATGTGCTGAAGCACAAAAATTCAAACCTCGTATGTTCTTTTTTGATAAAGATCGAGGAGCAGAAATATTTATACGTGCTTTAAACGGAGTTTATACAGTAATTGATCCGGGTTTAAAATGCAACTTTAACCCTTTACAGCTTGAAGATACTAGTGAGAATAGAACGTTTATTTTAGAGTGGCTTCGCGTGCTTGTAACTTCTAACGGTGAAAGTTTAACTGCACAAGATAATAAAATCTTATCTCAAGCGGTAAGCGGTAATTTTAGATTAGAAAAACAAGACAGAAGGCTTAGTAATGTTATAGCATTTCTTGGTATTGATACACCAAATAGTTTGGCAAGTAGGATTGCAATGTGGGTTGGTAAAGGTTCACACGCTAAGATATTTGACAATGAAATAGATGATATTGATTTACAAAAAGCAAGAGTATTCGGTTTTGATATGACTGAATTACTTAAAGATCCTGTAAGCCTTGCACCGGTATTACTATATATTTTCCATCGTATTAATATCTCTTTAGATGGGCAGAAAACTATGATAGTACTTGATGAAGCATGGGCTTTAATCGATAATCCGGTATTTGCACCTAAGATCAAAGATTGGTTAAAAGTGTTGAGAAAATTAAATACTTTTGTTATATTTGCTACGCAGAGTGTTGAAGATGCTGCAAAAAGTAGAATTAGTGATACGTTGATTCAACAAACAGCTACGCAGATTTTTTTACCTAATTTGAAAGCTACGGATATTTATCGTAGTGCATTTATGTTAAGTCAGCGAGAATATATTTTAATTAAAACTACCGACCCTACTACACGTTATTTTTTAATAAAACAAGGAATAGATGCCGTAGTTGCAAAAGTTAGCTTAGATGGTATGGATAACATAATCAGTGTTTTATCCGGTAGAGTTGAGACTGTAATATTGCTCGATCAAATTAGAGAGAAACACGGCAATGATCCGGATAAATGGTTATCTATATTTTATGAAGCAGTTAAAACATTATAAATGCCTGTCTGTCATCCCACGGCTTGACCGCGGGATCTTGTCTCACAGACTGTATTCTGAGATCCCGTGGACAAGCCACGGGATGACATTTTTACAATGCGAGGCAAGTAACTAGTTATGAAATTATTTCCTCGTAGTATACTTATAACATTAGTATTAAGCTTTGCCCTAAATTTAGGGTTAGTTACTAAAACTCATGCTAAAGATACTCTTGATAGCATTGTAGATACTTTGAGTGGCTTAACTTGCGAAACCCAAGGCGTAGGCGATTTGCTGCGTGCTGAATTTTCTCATACATGTATTGTTGCTCCGTTCTTTACTTTTGCGGTAATGAATCTTGTCTCTCCCGTTTTATACATGAATACGTTTTTAAAGCTTAAAATAAACGACAGTGATTTATTTAACGATAGTAATTTTGGGAATTTCCCCGGAGGTCAATGTACTCGTGAAAACAGAATTGATCCTAAAAATCCAGAATTACGCTTTGCTTTATGTAATAATGCTAAATTAATTGTATCTCGGGCAAAATCTGTTGCAGAATCGGCACTTGCTATTGCTAAAGCCGTCTTAACATGGAGCGACCCTTGGGATGATATAAAGCAAGCGTGGGCAAATAAAAAAAAGGAGTATCATGTCCCATATAGTGGTAAGCCCGGTGATGACGGTTTTGCATTTGATGTAGGCTTTCCTGTAATATATTGGAAAGTTATTCAAGATAAAGATAGAATATGTGTATCGACAAAAGGATTTACAGGAGACGTTCCCGTCGGCTGTAAATATATGAAAGAGCCGTTTCCAAAATCCATGTATAATAGCTTTATGGATGTAGCAGATAAGGATTTGATTGAGGATCCAAATAAAACTCCTACCGATCCTTTAGCTTTAGTTTCCTGTAGTGCAGCGGGTGATGGATGTTATCAAAAAGCTTATAATGCTTCAAAAACTGCAGTAGTCATGACTTCTCCTCTTATAGAATGTATGAAGCAAATGATTGCTAGATTACTAATTAGTAAGGATGTTTGTAGTTTTGATAATGTAAGCCAAGTGGTTAATTTGACTTCAAGGCAAGATAGTGCATTCTTTCAGTTTCAAGTAGGAATGTATAAAATAGTTACGGCTTTTCTAACTTTATATGTTATGTTTTTTGGCTTTAAACTATTACTTGCAGGTGAAGTGCCGCCAAAAAGTGAGTATATAAATTTTATATTGAAGATGATATTCGTAACTTATTTTTCAATAGGAATTAATATAACCCCTGGTAATGGTTCTCCATATGACCGGTTAGACGGCATGATTCAGTGGGCGTTTCCTTTCTTACTTGACGGTATAAACGGTTTAGCAAGTTGGGTTATGAATGCTGCTCCGTCCGGTTTATGTAAATTTAACAATCTTTCTTATGACGGTACCATTTCTTATATTGCATTATGGGATGCATTAGATTGTAGGGTAGCTCATTATTTAGGGCTTGATATATTATCTACGTTACTTGTCGAAAATGCTTATCGCAGTCATGATTTTTTAAATTTTGATTTCTTTAGTTTTAGTGCTCCACCATATATTTATTTGCTAATTCCAGCGATAATCTCCGGTAATATGATGTTGGTGTCACTCGCTCTTTCTTATCCGTTACTTGTGATTTCGGTTGCTGCCTTTATGGTTAATGCAACGATTATGTGTATGATATCTATAGTAATACTCGGTATTTTGGCTCCTCTTTTTGTACCTATGTTTTTATTCGCATATACAAGAAATTATTTTGATAGCTGGGTTAAACTAATGATCTCGTTCTTGCTACAACCTATGGTAGTAGTTACTTTTATGATCACGATGTTTTCGGTATATGATTATGGTTTCTACGGTAAATGTCAATATAAGAGCAAGTTAATTCACAATAGTATAGAAGACAAAATTCAAGGTGGCATTACTTCTAAGAGGGATGTTTTAATATTTTACATTAATAATGATTGGGATGATACGTCACAATATCCTGATAAAGATGCCGTAGAAAGCTGTCAAAATAGTTTAGGTTATATGTTAAATAACCCTATTACCACGGCATTTAACTTTGCAAAAGATAGTGTAAGTGAAATTGTCGATAGTAAACCGGGTAATACCCCTACCGATAAATTTCTTGCTAAATTCCAGTTTTTATCGGGAGTAGTTTTGAGTCCCGGAATGTTTTTCATGTCTCCAAAAGTGCTTTTTGAGAAAATTAAAAATATTTTGCTTGCGTTAGTTACGGCATGTTTTACATTGTATTTGATGTATAATTTTAGTAGTCAGCTAGCTGAATTTGCTGCAGATATGACGGAAGGAGTAGCTCTTAATAATGTGGCTATAAAACCGCAAGCAATATTTAAGGCAGCTATGGCAGTACTTGCTAATGCGGGTGCTGCAACTAAGGGGGGCGATCAGATAGCAAGTAGAGGAGGAGTTGGTGATTTAAAAGCTGGTCAAGGTGGAGGAGCAAGTGATTTAGAGCTAGGGAAAGGCGGACTACCAAATGATAATATTGCTGCAAGCGGAGGTACGTCGGCACCTGCGGTAACAACGCCGACAGCTTCGTCTTCTGTAGCAACTTCTAGCCCAAAAACTGTAAGTAGTGAAGCAAGATCAGATGTTGTTACTCCTCCTGCTCCTACAGAAGCTGTTTCACCACCGCCTGCTAGTATTAGAACTTCTATTTCTACACCTGTACCACAAAGTAATATTGAAGCTGAAAGTGTTAGAAAAATCATAAGAGATAATAATCAAGAAAGTAAAAAAGAGATTGATAATACTCCGCCTTCACAGGAAAAAGTTGATAATGCAGCTCCACAAGAAAAAGTTGACAGCACAAGTAAAGGTACAGGAGTAATTGATTATAGTTTTAACTTACAGAAACATGATAATCCTACAGGAGTAAAGCAAATACGGGAAAATGCAGAGATTCATGATAAACGTGCAGAAGTAGAGAGAGCGTGGAACGAATTAGTAGCAAGCGGGGGAGGAAGCATAAGAGGCCAGCAAGGCGAAGAAACATCGGAGCGACGTGTGAATGCAGAAAAGAAATGGAATGAATTAGTCGATAGCGGTATAGTAACTGAGATAAGAGAAAGGGATAATAGTGTCACTAATAAATTTGATAAATTAGCTGATGAACTTAATAAGTCAGAAAAAGCAAAGGTAGAAGAAAATAAAAATATAGAAAACGACAGAAAAGAAGATAATACTACTACGTCACCGCAAGAAAAAGTTGACAGTACAAGTAAGGGGTCAGGAGTGATTGATTATAGTTTTAACTTAAAGGAACATGATAATCCGACAGGCGTAAAACAGATACGGGAAAATGTAGAGATTCGAGATAAACGTGTAAAAGTAGAAAAAGCATGGAATGAACTAGTAGCAAGCGGAGGAGGAAGAGTAAGAGAACAAGAAGGAGGAGAAATATCAGAACGACGTGCAAATGCTGAAAAGGCATGGGATGAGTTAGTAAAAAGCGGCGTAGTAACAGAAAAAAAAGATAATAGTTCTAATGAAAACTCTTAAAACCTTAAAGATATTTATTATAGTTTGTATAGCGTCTGTAAGCTTAGCTAGCTTTGCCGGCTTTGGAGAATCATGTTCTAGTTTACTGACTACTTCAGATGGGTATTTAGAAACGGACACGGCATATGGCTATATAATTCGTAATATTGATATGAAAGATCCGAGAGGTAATTGTAACTCAGTTGCGTCTAGTATAACGTTTTGTTTTAAAAATGTAGAAGGTAGTAGTAGCCCTTGCACCATGTATACTTTAAATGAAGGTGACTCTAAAAAGATTAGTGATTTAAGTACCGATAATAATCCTGATCTTGGAGCAAATCCTGTATTAAAGAATATCGTTTTAACGGTTAAAAAATGGGATAATGATCTATGTTTAGTTATGCCTACGTCAAGGGGACCGATGCCGGTAGCATGTAAATCTTTGAGTGCTACACCGACTCCACCTCCTCCTGAGGATGAGAATTGTAATATAGGAAAAAGTTGCTATACGGGAGCAAATTATAGTCAATCGTTAATTAATTTTTCTGGTCTTGCAGTTCAGTGTTTGAGCGAAACGCTTAATAAAATATTTTTTGCTGGAAAGAGTTGTAGTGCCCAAGATCAAAATTCTAGAATAACTAATCTTGCTGCTTTTTCTACGTTTCAAGGTTATTTAAAGCGAATTATAGGTGCGGCATTAATTCTTTATACTATGTTTTTTGCCTTTAATATGGCTCTAAATACAGAATATGCAAGTACTGAAAAAATAGCTCTTTTTGTAATAAAATTCTTATTTGTTGCTTATTTTTCTATCGGTCTTGGACCTTTAGATTTTAGCAGCGGTCAGCCGACAAAAGAAAACGGTATGTTAAAATATGGATTACCTCTTTTGACAGGAGCAGCACCAGACTTTGCACAGATGATCTTTAATGCAGCAGGTTCTAGAGGATTATGTCAATTTGATAATTCAAAGTATAAGGACGGTTATAAATTTTACGGTTTATGGGACGCGATTGATTGCCGTATAGGTTATTATCTTGGCTTGGATTTACTTTATAATATAGATAAGAATGGAGTGTTAGGGAATGTAGTCGGCAATGGTCCCCGTGGTAATAATACACCTATACCTAATTTTGATCCTGACGGCAAAAATGACAGACCGAAGGATTTAAGTAAAGCAGGAGCACTTAGATTTTTTACCGTTATGTTTGGATTCTTTATGGCCGGAAATGTTATTATACTTGCAGCAGGTTTAGTATTTTCTGTAATATTTTTATCTATACTTTTATATTTTATTACGCATTATTTAGTTTGCATGATTACTATTTACGTTATGACATATATTTCTCCTATATTCATTCCTATGGCTCTATTTACTCGTACAAAAGCTTATTTTGACGGGTGGCTAAAAGTATGTATTTCATGTGCATTGCAGCCGGCAGTAGTAGCAGGTTTTATAGCTTTATTAATAACTATGTATGATTCCGCAATATTTAAAAATTGTGAATTCCTTAGATATGATTATGAAAAAGGGGATATTAGATTTAGTACTTTTGAGTTAAGGCTTCCTGTTGGCGGGGCAGATCAATGTCAGGAAAGTTTTGGATATAAAATGTTAGAATATTATGCAGGTGAAGGTTGGGAAGAGCATTTATTGATACTTTTTCCAATAAAATCAATTGTTAGAGATGTTGTATCTATTTTAGCGGAACTTTTATGCGTATTAGTATTTTCGGTTATTTTTTATTACTTCTCTAAATCTATAGGGCGATTTGCTTCTGATTTAACTAATGGTCCTAATATGGATGCAGTAACGGCAAGTCCAACTAAAATCGTTGATTTAGTAAAGAAAGGAGCAGCTTTCCTTAAGGATGCTGCTATGGCTTCGCAAGGTAAGCCGCCGGTAGGAGATAAGCCGGATGTTGGAGGTAAGCGTAAAGAGGGAGAGCAGCAAGGCGGGGATTTAGAAAGCGGTACAGGCGAAGGATTAGCTGATTTAGCAAGCGGTTCGGGTGGAGGTAAATGATAGAATATGCAGGGTAACTTATTAAAAGTTTTAGGAGTACTTGCTATAGTAGCAACGTTAGTTTGTTTTATTTTTGCAGCACTTGGTATGATAGGAGCAGTAAAAATCGGTGACGGCTGCTACATGAGATATGCGTCGGACGGTAAAGGAGAGGTGGATTCAATAACCGGTACTATAATCCTTAATGCTAATGCTAATTATGTAAACACTTCTAAGATGTTGCCCGACGGCACGACTCTGCTTATTCCTGATCCTACTCGTTACGGTGAATGGCTAAATACTCAGGTGCTAGTAGAAAACAGCCAACCGGTGAATTTACAAGTGGTCGGTCAGGTTAGTTTGTGTTTAGCTTATATACCAAAAGATAATTTACAACGTACAGGGGCTGGATCTAATTTAGACGATAACGGTCAAATGATCCCGATTCCTCGTATTAACGATACAAATAATCCACCTGTCTCTCTAATAATGGATGCAAAAAATAATGAATGGCGTAATATTGCCGAATTATACGCCAATGATAGAGTTTTAGTTTCCGTATCTCCTAATTTTGCCAATACGGATGCGACAGTTAAGGATGCTTTTAAAGGTGCTGAAGTTACGAAAGATTGTTCAGAGAATAAAACTACTTATAATCCAATTTGTGGAAAATATTCTGTTTATTCAGGTGAGTATGTCAATGCTTGCGAGTTAAAAGAGAAGTATTGGAATTGTAAAGTCACATGGAGGTGCCTTAACTGGTCTGAGCAAATAGGTTGCGACTGGGGAAAATTAGGCTGTAATCCTTCTTGTGATAAGAAACCAGAATGTACAGAGAAATGTATGGCTTGGGTTAATATCACTAGACCAGCACCAGAAAACTACCTAGATGATAAGAGTTTTACATTTTCGTGGTCTGACGACACAGGTAAATTATTTACCGACTATTCAGCCCTTCAATGTTCTAATAATGCTAATATTCCTCCAAATGGTCAATGTCCTGATAGTGTTAGCAATCGTAATCCAAAAGATAAAGATTATATTGGAGGTGTAAATTGTACTTCGGGCATATGTAGCGATGGAGATTTTCAAAAGAATCGGAGATTTTGGTATACGGCGGACGGTAAAGGAGGCAAAGGACCAACTGGATTAATATATCAAATGAATGATGCGGGTTCTGTAAGTCAAGCTCTGCCTTCTAAGCTAGAATTTGCTAAATTTGTTGCAGATACAGATCAACTGCCTGACTATAAAGATAAAGACGGTAAATATTTATATAAAGTTATATATAATATACCTTTTAACAGTAATATTGCAAAAAGTTATTTACAATATAGGCTGTGGTCTCCTACCTCACAAGATAGTAGTAAGAATACGGGAGGATACGTTTTAAATATTAAACAGACTAAATGCTATAGAGAAAACGGTAATAGTTTTAACGATACTTTTGATGATCGAGGACGAGTGCAATACATAATAGTAAAGCCTTCGGAAAACCCGAATACTAGCGGTAAAACCTATTCACCTCAAGGAATTAGCGTTGATAGTGAAGGTAAATATAGCTTTAACGCAAATGAGGCGGGTTATATATGGATGAAAATTCTAAATGATCCTGGTAATAATTTAAGGGACTATAAAGATAGTGAAGGTAGCTATAAAGTACATTTCTCAACATCCTTAAAAGTAGGAAGTTTTACTATTAAAGTAATGAATCCGTTACTTCAGTTATTTAAAACTAAAGTGCAAGGGGCTGCTACTTCTATTTTTAAAAATATGGTATGTTATAAAGCTAATGATAGTTCGTCCTGTACTAACTTTTTTACCTATATTAAAGCAATTTTAATTCTGTATGTGATGACTTACGGAGCAATGTTTTTGCTTGGTTTTGCTAAGATAAACCAAAAAGAGCTAGTAATTAGAATAGCAAAAATCGGGGTAGTTAGCGGACTGATGAACGGTAATACCTTTGAATTTTTCAATAACTATCTTTTTGATGCAATGACCAATTTTTCAGACTCAATTATTGCTAATATGAGTGGATATAGTTTGTTTACTTCTACTAATACTATTTCTAATCCTTTCATGTTTTTAGATGCAGTAATGAGTAAAATATTTTTTAGTCAAACCTTTATCGCTCAATTACTTGCACTTCTTGCTCTTGGGCTTAGCGGTATTATATATTTTATAATTACTTTTATTGCGGTTGGTATAGTAATTATTACGGCGCTTAGAGCTGTTGCCGTTTATATTATGGCATTTATGGCAACTTGTATATTAATCGGTATAGCCCCTTTATTTATTAGTTTCTTATTATTTGATTTTACTAGGTATTTATTTGATAATTGGGTGAGGTTTACGATCCGCTATATGATAGAACCGGTAGTTATGATGGCAGGTATTATAGTGCTAACACAGCTATTTACCATTTATCTAGATTTTGTTTTAGGTTATAGCGTGTGTTGGAAATGTGCTTTACCGATAAAAATTCCGTTTATCGGTACTATTTTACCTATTGCATTGCTGAATGTACCTATCTTCTGTATTAATTGGTTTGCTCCTTGGGGAATGGATTATATGTCGGGTATGATGGGAGTAAATATGCAAAATATCGTAGCTCTAGTTATTATTGCTTACGGTATGTACGGTTATGTCGAATTTTCAGGACGTATGGTAGTAAAATTAACTAGTGCTGTTGGGCCTTCGGCTACTGAAATTGGTGGTAAAATGTCTCATGATGCAGGACAAAAAGCATTAAGTCCAATAGGAATGGATGATAAAACAAGACAAGGTATTACCGGCAGAGCGGAAGCACGATTAAAACAACGCAATAAGACATTAGATCAGGCTGAGAAAAATAGGAAAAATACGCCAAAAGAAGGGGGCAAGAAGACAAATGAAGCACCACCTAAACCTGAAACACCGAAGTAGAGGGTGAATCGAAAATCATCATTGCGAGGAAATTATGAAATAATTGACAAAGCAATCTCAGGAGTTATTTCATGAGATTGCCGCGCAGCCATACGGCTGCTCGCAATGACGGGTTTACTATTTAATACTATGGACAAGCCACGGTATGACGTGTTGGATAACAATTTAAAATTATGAAAATTCTTAAGAGTTTAGTTTTATTAGTTTTGTTTATGGCGATGCCAGCTAAAGCCGATGATGCTTTTTCATGGATGTCAACCAGTTTTGGCGGGTTAAAAAGCTTATTCGGTTGTTTAGAGGTGCCTGAATTTACAAGTTTTCAAGAGGGTAATATAGGAATTAGTTTATCTACAGCCGGAATTTGGCAATCAACAGGTAATACTGTTAAGAAAGGTAAATTGTTAAAAATAAATTGGTCTACTTCAGGTATTACTCCTGAACCTAGAAAATATCTAGTATTATATAGAATTGATCCAAGGTTTAGTACGCCGCAAGTTTTCATTAAAACTTATAATTATTCTAAATTACAATTTGAAGCTTTAGGATTTCCTCGTTTTGTTACGGACAATAACAGTGAAACACCGGGGACTATACCGCCTGATAAAGACATTGATGCACTTTCATTTACTAAAATGTCTGATTCTGTTAAATATTTTAACTATTCTAACGGTAATTCGAGAATTGAAGTTAAGGCCGGCGATGTAGTAAATATTAGTTTAGTTGGTAAAGATAATTTTTTTAGCCCTAATACTCTAAAACTTCCTAATACCGTAGATAATATTTTAACACAGGAACTTGATAGCTCGATATTCGCTGCTTCTGCACTTTATACTCAAAGTAACCTTGGAAATTTTGATAATAGAATAATTTACTCTTCTGCAGAGCAGGTGTGTAATATGATAGATGAGGAAAGAAAAAGTGTATGTAGCGGTACGGGTACTGCTACAAAGTATAAAAATACCGATAATGGAGTAATAGTTGGTAAGCCTATGATAACGGGAGCGGTACAGTATTTCATGGGCTTAATTAATGCTTGTCCTGCTAATGCTGGTATAAATACTAGCCCTGCTTGCTATTACGATCAAGGTAGAGGGATGATAATTAAAATAGGTGGGCAGGTTATTAAGGGACGAGATCAGAGTTTTGTAAATTCAGGTAGCACTCAAAGTAGCTTTATATATTATCAAGCCACTAGCGGCGGTACTATGGATTTTACTAGCGATTGGCAAGTTAGTAACATGTTTAGTAATTCAGTTTTAATGAGTGATTGGAGCCGAAATTTTTCAAATTATGCTAGTTTTGTAGATTATATAAATAAGAATGATTGGTCAGCTAATTTTTTATATTTTGGTCATTATTCGATGATTGTTGAAATAGGTAATGGGGCAAATTCAATTAATCCTGGTGATCAACAAAATATAAAGTTAGAATATTTAATAACATCTGATGGTATGTTACCTGATCCATCTGTTCGTGGTACGCCGGTAGATTATAACTTTGCGGCTGATGCCCCGCAAGATGGATATTTATGGTTCAGGGTGGTAAATCCTAATAGTAATATACAAGGGGTAGTTAGTGTAAATTATGCTAATTATACCGGTACAACTTGGTTTTCTGATATAATATATAACGGTGCTATTAAACCTATTACCGATCAGTTTAGAACTTTTAGTCAAAACTTTTATATTAAGTTAGTTAAAAATTCTGCAGTGCAGAATTTAGCTAAAGCTGCATTAACCCTTTATGTTACTATATTGGGGCTAATGTTCGTTGCAGGAGCATTAAAATTAACTGCCGTAGAAGTAATAACACGTATATGCAAAATAGCTATAGTAGCTATTTTAATTAGAGAAGAAAGTTGGAGCTTCTTTAATACATACTTCTTTAGTGCATTTATTGACGGTATTGATTTCTTTGTAACTAACGTAGTAGGTGCTACAAGCTCTAGATCTAATATTTTTGGTTTTATTGATCCTATATTTGATAAATATACTAACGGTAGGATTTGGGGATTACTATTTATTGAATTATTACAAATACATAATGGTTTAGCATTTATCGCTATTATAACCATTCATTCACTTATTACTTATTTTAGAGCTATTTTAGAAGTTATAATAGGTTATGTTATTGCATTCATAGGGGTAACTGTTATGATTTCATTGGCACCGTTTTTTATAATATTAATGTTATTTGAAAAAACTAAAAGTTTATTTGATAATTGGATATCGACATTGCTTAGCTATGTAGTGCAGCCGACAATATTATTGATTTTCTTTTTATTGATAGATCAGGTTTTATCTGAGCAGCTTTTAAAAGTGGTAGTTAGAGCCTGTTGGGATACTCTTATACCAATAAAAATAGGGCTTGATTTAACAAATCTTGGTATTCCAATTCATTTCTCTTTTACATTACCGTTCTTACCCGGAATACCTTTCTATGTACCGGATGTTCCGGAAATTAGTAGCTCGAATATTCTAACGAACAATGCTAATACTTTCTTAGTATTATTTACTACGGCTTTATTATTTTATTCATATTGCTTGATGTCATATAGTTTAGTAACTTTTGTAAATATAGTAGTTGGAATGCTTACAAATGTTACACCGGCACGAATATCAGGAAATTATCAAGAACGTTCTGATCCTGTGGGAGCCGTTATGCAGGATATAGATTCGGTAACAAAACCGGTTAAAAAGGCTACAATGGCTCCGGCTAGAGTTTTCAAAGACAAGATAATTGATCAAAATTATAAAGCTAGAAAACCGGAAGGAGGTGGTGAATTTACAAATAAATTTCTTGCTGAGCGTAATGATGTGAAGAAAGAGGAAGGAGAGAAGAAAGAATAATTGTAAATATTTTCACCGTCATTGCGAGGAAATTGCATAGCAATTGACGAAGCAATCTCAGGAATTTAGTACTGCTTCATGAGATTGCCATGCTCCCTATGGTCGCTCGCAATGACGTTGAAATTAAGGCATATGAAAATAACACATAATAAATGAACAAAAATATTTTTATTACATTATTAATATCGCTATTGCTGCTTTCCGGTTGTACCGGCGATACTTGTATTGACCCTGATGATTTCGGTTTTATCAAATTCAATGTTTCTTCTAGATATGATCCGGAAGAAATTACTTCAAGACAGGAAGGTGATCAGGTAGCACCATGGCGTGATAGTGCTTATAAAGTAAACGGCTATCCTTTAACTGTTATGGTAAGACCGTGGAGTTATATACTTGGCGGTAAAAATACTTCAGGTCAGTTATCTGCGTGGTGTCCATGGTATGGTCAAGAAAATAACACAACTACTTTGGCTGCTTTTTGCGTTAAGCTACAACCGTGTACTTTTTGGGATAATGCTAGACTTGATATGTGTACTCCTAATCCCGCAAATCAAAATGATGCAATGATTAGTAATGCTCCATGTATAATGACAGACGGTGTCGGGCTTTATTTTCTTATTGCCGCTAAAAATACCGATCCCAATATTTCACCGGACTCACAGCGTAAACCGCAAGGTATAACTCAGCATTTAGGAGAGCTTACTTCGAGTGTAGGCTATGAATTTTATAGTGTTAGTAGTACAGGACAATTCTTGAAAGCCGGCGGTATAAATTATCAATATAAAGGTGCAGATAAGTCAAAATATGCTCAATCTCCTCTTTATTTTAAGATTATAGATAAATTTTATGATGATAATAGCGGGCAATATAGATTAGTAATAAAGTCCGGAGTTACTGATACTAGACCCGATCCGCTACAATTTTTAACGGATTTAATAAAAGGAGTATTATTTGGTAAGGATGGGATTATAAAGAAAACTTATCAACAAATAATTGATACGTTGGGTTATAGGATGAGTGTCTCGGCCATTTTAACTCTATATATAATGTTTACGGGCTTTTCCTTTTTAATAGGTAATATAAACCTTACTCATGTCGAACTTATAGTTAGAATATTAAAAGTTAGTATAGTCTCAATATTATTAAGTACGGATAAAGCTTGGACATTTTTTCATGATTATTTATTCGTATTTTTTATTGATGGGGTTCAGCAAATACTGCAAATAATTAATGAAGCTTCGGCTACCGGTCCCGGTTCTCAAAGTTTGCTTGGGTTACTTATTTCTCCTCAAACTTTATCTAAATTATTTTCTTTACTATTTGTTGATTGGCTTGGTTTTATATATATCATTCTATATTTAATAGCCTTATATTTTATTTTCTTTCTTATATTTAAAGCCACTATTATCTATCTAACCGCTCTTATAACTATCGGTATGATTATAATTATGGGACCGATATTTATTTGTTTCATGTTGTTTAATATAACTCGTTCGTTATTTGAGAATTGGTTAAAACAATTAATATCATATGCATTACAGCCTATAATTTTATTTGTCGGTATCGCTTTTATTTCAATGATCATCAGAACCGAAATATATTCAACGCTTGGTTTTGCGGTATGTAAACATGATTTTCCTAATTTAGGTCCGATAAATGAAATATTCGGTAGTTTCCTTGAGGATATAGATCCAAGCCTGGGTCATTCAATATTTTATTGGTGGTTCCCAGTACCGATGAAAGGCGGTATAAATAATTTCCACAAAGCAAATATATTAGTTCCTGAAGATCATATAATAGTAGATGATTCTTGTAAGAATGATCCTGATAAATGTAAGCATTGTGCTGCGTATGAGTGTATAGATGAACGTTATATTGAATTACCATTTTTAGATTTAGTTAAAGATGCAAAAAGAATTAGTAATTTTATAAATGGGAAATTTGTCCAACTTGACGGGATATTACTAATTTTTGTGTCTATTTATTTGCTAAGTAAATTTAACGATACTGCTATATCGACGGCACAATTTATTGCCGGTACTTCAGGTAATTTAACAGACATACAAAAAGTTAATCAGCAATCTTATGAATCTGCAGTGAAACAAATGAATAGACCGCTAAATTATGTGGCTAAGACGGTAAGTGCACCTGTAACTAGCCGTGTAAGTGCAGGGAAAGAGCAAGCTCGTATGTTCTTTGCCGAGAAATTTGAAAATATGATGATGGGAAGGCTTGAAAAGCAAGCTCTCGGTTCTTCAGCAAATAAAACCGTACAAAATGAGGTTAAGAGAAAATACGGTATAGATTCTAAAGATGTAAAAATGAATGCTATTACGGATTATAAAAACGGTATTGCAGGATTATTAAAGAATTTACCTAAGGGGAATGAATTAAAAGCAAAAGAACTATCGCAAATGAAGTTTACTCAGCTTCGAGATAAAATTGCTGCAAATAAATATGGAGTGAAAGATTACGCCGCTTTAAGTAAAGAACAAAAAGCTGAGCTTGATAAGTCATTAAAAGATGCTAACTTACGTGAACTCGCTAGCGATGCAAACTTTACTAGAGATTATCAAGATGCTTATAAAAATGCTCACCAAGAAATGTCAGGGCGAGGTGTTGGTTTGTTCGGTAAGAATATAGGAGTGCTTAGAAGCTGGCAAGATATAGAGCATCGTGTTGATACAAAACGTAAATTAAAAGAAGAAAAGCGTGTAGGTATAGGCGAAAAAATATATGCAGGTTATACAGGAATAAAAAGAGGAGCTTTAACTGCAATAGTCGGTAAAGATTTACGTGATGCTTATGAGGGTAATCTAACCAGTGCCGAATGGCATGATTTTGAATATAACGATCCAAGGCTTAGAACTTATAGCGAAAAATTAAAAGATGATGAAAAAGCACGAGAACATGAAGAGCTCCAAATGCATATTAATAAGGAGGCGCTAGCTGCTCAAGCAGATATATTATCACCGGAATATCTAGCAAGACTAGAAAAAGCAGGTAGACATAGTGATGTGGAATATTATCAAGAATTAGCTCAAAGAAAGCTTATTCATGAGGTGCATGGTAGGTTATTTGAGGAAGGTGAACCGGTAATGATGGGCGACAGATTTATGCGTGAGAAAGCTACTGATTCTCAGATGCGAGATATGATAGATAACGCTCATAGAAAACATGCAGAATTTATAGATGGAGATCGATATACTCGTCGCCAAGAGCATTATGATATTATGCACGAGAAAGCCCAAGAAAATTTAGAGCAAACTTATAAAGAGCTTAAAGATCATTTCAAAAGAGATGATATCAAGATCGAAGAAATGCCGGCATTAATAGCACAAAAAGTTAAAGATACCGCCGAGGGAGCTGAAATAGACCAAAAGATTGCGGAAGAGCTTAATAACTTTAATGCTGATGTTAAAAATTATGAATATAGTACTGAAGTATTAAATAAAATAGAGGATAGAAAGCAAGCCATTACCGATGAAGTCAATGCTCAGATCGATCAGATTAATAAATATAGAGAAAATGCTAAAATGCAAACCTATGTAAAGCCTATAGTAAACGAGGGTAGAAAGCTAAGAAAATTAGAAGATCATTTAAGAAATATGAAGTAGAATAACTAATAGTTGTTTTTAAACAATTATAGTATATAGAATATGTAAAAACAAAAATATTGATGAACGATCAAACTAAAAATGGTTCTGAAGAATTCAAGTATTTATCATCAGATAAAAGCTTAAAACCGCAAAAAAGTTGGGAAGAAATATTTATAGAACTAAGCTCAAATCCTACTAATGATTTTTTTTCTGAAGGAAGAGAAGATTCTCCACCGCAAGAACGAAATTGGAAATTATTTAAATGATTGATATATAGCTCTTATGTCATTCCTGCGAAAGCAGGAATCCAGAAAAATAACTTCAATATTGATACAGAAGTTACATATTTGATAAAATAAGCATATAAAAAACAAGTTTTTTTATGCTTTACTGGATTCTCGTTTCCGCGGGAATGACATTAAGGGTATTTTCTGAACTACGCAACAATGCCTACACGGAATTTGAATATACACTGTTGCGTTAATAGCACTTAAGAAATGCCCGCTAAAAACAATAATTAGTTTTCCCTTTATTAATTAACTTATATACTATCTAATTAAGTTAGTGATTAATTTATTAAGGGGTTTATGAAGAAGCAACATATAATAAACGAGACTTTTTGAGATGCCATTCTAGCTAAGAAATGAGGTACTACTTATACTCCTCCAAAAGAAATCAACGATCCTGACTTTGATGAAGCAGCAAAGCATTTCATCGATCTATTACTTAGAGCCGACGGCTTTAAGCCTGTTAAAACTGCAGTAGTTCATCCGATCGATAAAGAATCATTACTCGGTGCAGTTAGAGCGGCACAATTTAATGTAATAAAACCGGTCTTGATTGGTCCACAACATAAAATTGAATCAGTAGCAAAAGTTAATAATGTCGATCTTGAGGATTATCAAGTAATTAATGTTGAGCATAGCCACGAAGCAGCAAAAAAAGCCGTAGAGTTTGCGAAGAAAAGGGAAGTTGCTCTATTAATATTCGTCCTACTCTAGAAGATAAGCGTGATATAGTGCAGAATGCTATTGATTTAATGCATATGATCAAAGAAGACAAGCAGGTTAGAGTTGCGGTATTATCGGCAGTTGAGACGGTAACTTCTGCAATCCCTACAACCCTTGATGATGCTGCTTTATCGACAATGGTAGATAGAGGGCAAATTACGAATGCTGTAGTTGACGGACCGCTTGCGTTTTATAATGCTATCTCTTTATTTGCAGAAGCAAAAGGCATTAGCTCTTCAGTTTCAGGAAATGCCGATATATTAGTAGTACCTGATCTTGAATTAGGCAATATGCTTGCAAAGCAGCCAAAATATTGGGGTCAAGCGGTTATGGCGGGTATCGTTCTTGGAGCCCGTGTGTCTATTATTTTCACAAGTAGAGCCGATCCTATGGATATGCGTGTTATTTCCTGTGTACTTGCTTCATTTATTTATAATCACACTAAGGCGAAGCTACATATCCAAGCAGGTAAATAATGAAAAATGTTATTTTAATAGCTAATGCCGGCTCATCTAGTTTAAAAATTTCTATTTTTGAAATTCAGAATAAAAAAGTTAAGGATAATATTTTTTTAGAAAAAATAATAATAAAATATTATTTCATATAAATAAAAAACAGGCATCTGCTACCGACATTAAAGATGATGCTATTGAAATGATGATTGATCTTTTTGAAGATTGGTGGAAAAAACAAGAAAATCTCAAGTTAATTGCAACCGGTCACCGTATTGTCTATGGCGGGAAAAATTTTAATAAACCGGTTATTGTTAATGAAAAAGTTAGTGAAGATTTAAGAGCATTAATACCTATTTTTTTCTTCAAAAATATAAAGAAATCTCACATATAGCTTGTTTTGATACGTCGTTTCATTTTACCAATCCTCCTATTACAAAAGCTTTCGGTTTACCGAAAAAATATTATGATAAAGGGATAATTCGTTACGGTTTTCATGGGTTATCATATAAATATGTTAGCAGCCATTTTAAAGAAATGACAAAGGAAGATTTACCTACAAAGACTATTATAGCTCATTTAGGACGCGGTAGTAGTCTCTATGTGCTATTAAAAACGGTCTTAGTCTAACAAGTTCCATGGGCTTTAGCGTACTTGACGGTGTTATGATGAGTACAAGGACAGGTAACCTTGATCCTGAAGTAGTGTTATATCTTATCGATCATGAGCAAATGACTACGAAAGAAGTAACCGAGTTACTATATAAGAAATCAGGATTACTCGGTATGTTCGGTGAAAGCTCCGATATGCGTACTTTGCTTGCCAGTAACTCACCTGATGCTAAATTTGCTATAGATTTATTTGTGTATCGCATTGTACTTGAAATAGGTAAGCTAACTGCTGCACTTGAGGGAGTTGATTGTCTAATTTTTACTGCCGGTGTTGGACAGAATCCCGCTGTAATACGAGAAATGATTACTGAAAAACTTTTATGGCTAGGCATTAAAATAGATGATGCAAAAAACCAACAAAATGAGCATATAATAAGCGCTGAAAGCAGTAAGGTTAAAGTTTCCGCTGTGCCGACAAACGAAGAGCTAATCATCGCTGAGGAAGTGATGAAGTTTTTATAACACAAATTGGTTAATTTTTAATTACTTATACCTCTATTTTTCTTTATTAACTTTTTTTGAAATAAAATATATGCAACTATAGATGTATTTTTAACTTAAATTTGGGGGGAAGTTATGCCGGAAGATTTTGATAAAAAGAAAGCAGAAAAACAAATAAAGGATATTAAAAATAATAAGATAAATCCATATAATGATGCAATGAAGAAAGATTCTAGAGTGGGTTGATGTAGAGGCAAGTTATAGCTAAAAACGCAGCAGCAGGTTATAAGACAGCATTAAAAATAGAGCAGCAAGCAAAAGAAGCAGGTATTAGTTTAGATAAAGATGCTATGAGACGCTTAGAGAAAATAACAAGTCATTATATAGAAGCTGCTAAGAAAGCAGAATTTCAAAAATTTCAAAGTGATCAAGCTCATAAAATGCATCAACAAAAAGCTGAAGCATTTAGGAGTGGTACAACAGCTGCTGCTAAAAAACAAAGAAAAGAAGATTATAGGACAGGTGGGTGGGGTAAATAATTAAATTATAATTTTATTGCGTTAATTGGTACTGTCTACTATTTTAAACGTATGTCTATACTTCATGCCACAATTTTAACCGTTTTTCCTGAAATGTTTCCTGGAACTCTAGGACATTCTTTAGCAGGACAAGCACTAAATAAAAATATTTGGTCATATGACGTTATTAATATTCGAGATTTCGGTTTAACTAAGCATAAAAATATTGATGATGAGGCTTATGGCGGTGGTAACGGGCTTATAATGCGTCCTGATGTTCTAGGCAGTAGCATAGATCATGCTCTTGCTTTAAATCCTAATGCTGAAATGTACTATCCTTCACCTCGCGGTGGAGTCTTTACCCAAAGCTTTGCTAAAGAGATGTTGAAAAATAAAAACCTCATATTCTTATGTGGACGTTACGAAGGGATTGACGAGCGTGTAATTGAAGAGTATAATGTTAAAGAAATTAGTGTAGGCGACTACATTTTATCCGGCGGAGAAATACCTACCCTCACCATTCTCGATTGCTTAATTAGACTACTGCCAGGTGTTTTAATGAACCAAAATACCTTATCTTCTGAGTCTTTTGAAGAAGACGGGGAATTTAAGGGCGGGCTTGAATGCAGCCTATATACAAGACCTGAAGTTTGGCGTGATCGAGCTGTACCGAGTGTTTTGTTATCCGGTAACCACAGGCTAATTAATGAATGGAAAAAAGAGCAATCACATATGATTACTAAATTACGCCGTCCGGAGTTACTTAAAGATTTATAGAGTTAAGGAGTTAAAAAATGAATATTATTGACCGCTTTGAACAGGAAAATATTTCAAAGCGTACTGCAAATAAAAAAATTCCTGATTTTGAAGCCGGCGATACAGTTAAGGTAACTGTTAAAATTATTGATAGATCGATTGAGAAAGACGGTAAGGAAAAATTAACGGAAAGATTTCAAGCTTATGAAGGTGTAGTTATCGCAAAAAGAAATCGAGGTATTACTTCATCTTTCTTAGTACGTAAAATTAGTCACAGTGAAGGAGTCGAAAGACGCTTTATGACTTACTCGCCGATAGTACACTCTATTGATGTAGTAAAATACGGAGTAGTTCGTCGTGCTAAACTTTATTATTTAAGAAATAGAAGCGGTAAGTCGGCTAGAATTAAAGAGAGACATATCCCTATTGCTAAAACTAAGGCAGCAAAAGCTTAAATATATTTGTATCTCTTATGTCATTACTGCGAAAGAGTGCATTGTTACGTGAATACTAAATACGTCATTGCGAGCAGCCGTAGGCTGCGTGGCAATCTCATGAAATAATAACAAACTCCTGAGATTGCTTCGTCAATTACTTCGTAATTTCCTCGCAATGACGTATGCCTCAAATCCCTAAAGTATCTCTATAAAGCTCAAGCATAGCGTCCTGCTCGGCAAGTTTATCTTTATCCAATTTCTTTAGTTTCAATATAGATTTCATAGCTTTAACATCAAATCCATGTGAAGAAGCATCTTGGAAGATATCTTTTACTTCTTGAGATAAATCAGCTTTTTCTTGTTCTAATCTTTCTATTTTGCTTATATATTGCTCTAATTGTTCTTTTACTACTACTTCTGACATAAAAAATCATTTAACCTTTTTGAATTTACTATATAATACAAATATAATCCTTATTCAACAAAATATATAATAATGCAAATTTATCCTTTAAGACTTTTACCTAATAAAATCGATTTTGATTTTATGAATTTTAAAAAAGTTAGCTACACTTTCTCAATTATTTTATCACTCATTAGCTTTATTTGGATCGGTATATATAAATTTAATTTCGGTATTGATTTTGCCGGTGGTATAGTTATTGAAGTAAGGCTTGATCAAGCTCCTGATTTGCCAAAAATGCGTGGGGTTCTAGGCAAGCTTGGAATAGGTGAGGTGGTCTTACAGAATTTCGGTAGTGAGCGTGATTTATCGATTAGATTCGGTAGTAGTAGTGAAGAAAATCTCATGAAAAATATTGAGTTAATTAAAGCATCTTTGCAAAGTAATTTTCCGTATAAGTTTGAATATCGTAAGGTAGATTTTGTCGGTCCGCAAGTCGGTAGGCAGCTAATAGAAGCGGGGGTTATGGCGATGCTATTCTCTTTCTTAGCGATTATGGTTTATATTGGGGTGCGTTTTGAGTGGTATTTCGGTCTTGGTATACTTATCGCCTTAGTGCATGACGTAATACTCGCTCTTGGGTTTATGAGTATGATAAAGCTTGATTTTAACTTAAGTACTATTGCTGCAGTGTTAACTATTATAGGTTATTCCGTTAATGATTCGGTAGTAATATATGATAGGATTAGAGAAAATTTACGTAAATATCATAAAAAAAATATCACGGAAATTATAAATTTAAGTATTAATGAGACTTTATCAAGAACTATTTTAACTGTCATTACCACGCTACTTGCCAATTTAGCCCTTATTCTTTTTGGCGGTGAGGCAATCCGTAGTTTTAGCGTACTTGTATTTTTTGGGATAATAGCCGGTACTTATTCCTCAATTTTTATCTCTGCTCCGATACTTACAATGTTTGTTAATAGGAAGTTTAATAAAAAAGTAATAGAAAGGTAAAGAATCGTCATTGCGAGCAGGCATTGTTGCGTAGACCGGCTTCATCGTCATTGCGAGTGGCCGTAGGCTGCGTGACAATCTCAGGATTTTGGCACGAGATGCTTCGTCAAAATTTTCAATTTTTCCTCGCAACGACGTTTTTAAGCCATAACGAGAATAGTTTATGCTAAAAGAAGAAGACAAAATTTTTACTAACCTGCATGGGCAGCAAAGCCATGATTTGAAATCTAGCAAGAAGCGAGGCGATTGGGAGAATACTAAAGCTTTGCTTGATAAAGGTAGAGATTTCATCGTTGAAGAGGTTAAGAAATCAGGGCTTAGAGGGCGAGGAGGTGCCGGATTTTCTACCGGTATGAAATGGTCATTTATGCCTAAAAATTTAGAGAAGCCTTGCTATTTAGTAGTAAATGCCGACGAGTCTGAGCCTGGCACTTGTAAGGATCGTGATATATTAAGGTTTGAGCCGCACAAATTAATAGAAGGTTGCTTGCTTGCAAGCTTTGCTATAGGAGCGAATAATTGTTATATCTATATTAGAGGTGAGTTTTATAATGAAGCCTCTAATATTCAGCGTGCCTTAGATGAAGCCTATAAAGAAGGGTTAATAGGAAAGAATGCTTGCGGTTCGGGCTTTGATTGTAATATTTATTTACATCGTGGGGCGGGTGCTTATATTTGTGGCGAAGAAACGGCATTGCTTGAAAGCTTAGAGGGCAAAAAAGGTATGCCTCGTTTAAAGCCGCCTTTTCCTGCCGGCTTTGGGTTATATGGCTGTCCGACTACTATAAATAATGTTGAGTCTATCGCAGTAGTGCCAACCATTTTAAGACGAGGAGCTAGCTGGTTTGATGGTATAGGTAAACCTAACAATACGGGAACTAAGATTTTCTGCATATCAGGGCATGTTAACAAGCCTTGTAATGTTGAAGAAGCAATGGGCATTTCGTTAAAAGAATTGATTGAGAAATATGCGGGTGGTGTTCGTGGTGGATGGGATAATCTTAAAGCCATAATCCCAGGCGGTTCTTCCGTGTCTTTACTTCCTAAGTCATTATGTGAAGTGGATATGGATTTTGATAGTTTAAGAACCGCAGGTTCCGGACTTGGTACAGGCGGTATTATAGTTATGGATCAATCTACCGATATTATTTATGCAATAGCAAGGCTTAGTAAATTTTACATGCATGAATCTTGCGGGCAATGTACTCCTTGCCGTGAGGGTACGGGCTGGATGTGGCGAGTTATGATGCGGCTAGTTAAAGGTAATGCCAAAAAATCTGAGATAGACGAACTCCTTAACGTTACGAAAGAAATAGAGGGGCATACTATCTGTGCTTTAGGTGATGCGGCAGCTTGGCCGATTCAAGGGCTGATACGCCATTTTAGAAGCGAGATTGAGGCAAGGATAAAGAGTTATAGCGTGGTTTGACTTTATCGTCATTGCGAGGAGATATTGCCCGCGTGGATACTAAGCCGTCATTGCGAGCGACTGAAAGGAGCAAGGAGCGTGGCAATCTCATAAAATAATAACAAACTCCTGAGATTGCTTCGTCAATTACTTTGTAATTTCCTCGCAATGACGATTCCATTTTATAAATAATTAAGAGATTATGCAAACAGATAATACAAAATCAAACACTAATAAAACAGCTAAGCAAGAGTGGGGGTCTTTTGCTTTTGTAATATGTATCGCTTTACTTATTAGAATACTTATTATGGAGCCGTTTACCGTTCCGACCGGGTCTATGAAAGCAACCATAATTGAGAATGACTATATATTTTCTACGAAATATAGTTATGGTTATAGTAATTATTCTTTATCTTTTTTTGATTTTATTCCTCTTTTTAAAGGGCGAATATTTGCTCGTGAACCGGAGCGTGGCGATATTGTAGTTTTTCGTCCGCCTAACGATATGAGTGTTAGATATATAAAGCGTTTAATAGGGCTACCCGGCGATAAAATTCAATTGATTGATGACGTAATATATATTAACGACAAAAAAATAGAACGCACGGAAGTTGGAACTTATATAAGCGAAGAGGGAATAAAATATTTAAAGTTTAAAGAAACACTGCCAAACGGTATAACATATTTTTCTTATAAGCTTGCTCCTATTTGTGGTGTTATATATAATGATAGATACGGTAATACAGATGTTTTTTATGTACCTGAAGGGAAATATTTCTTTTTAGGGGATAATAGAGATCAGTCAAATGATAGTAGAGTAAATCTTGGATTTGTACCGTTTGAAAATTTTATTGCTAAAGCACAATTTATTTGGTTCTCAACAAAAATAACTTGGTGGGATAATGATATAGGAGTTATTAATCTAGTACTAAAGTTAAAGCCATGGATTGAATCTGTTAGGTTAAATCGAATTTTCAGAAATCTTTATAACACGGATGCGTAATGGAATCATTTGCGAAGTTAGAAAAGCTACTTAGCTATAGTTTCAAAAATAAAGAGCTTTTAATAGAGGCGTTGAGTCACCCGTCTTTAAGGCAACATCACAAGTACAAGGATGATAAAGATTATGAACGATTAGAATTTCTAGGTGATGCCATATTAAATTTAGTAATCACAGAAGTTTTATTTAGAAATTTTGCAAATTATAATGAGGGGAATTTAGCTAAAATTAGATCATATTTGGTTTGCAAAGAAACAATATGCATGGTTGGAGCTAAACTTACTTTAAAAAATTATATAATTATGACTCATGGCGAAGAAGTAGCAGGCGGGCGTGATAATCTTAATAATATAGAAAATGCCACGGAAGCTTTAATTGCAGCTATATATCTTGATAGCAATATTGAAACAACCCATGATATTATCGAGAAGTTATGGGCAGAATTTATAAAAGTTCAGAATTTAACGGATTATGACCCAAAAACTGCTTTACAAGAATGGGCTCAAGCTAGTGATCATCACCTACCTATATATCGTCTGATAAAAAGAGAAGGAGCCTCCCATTCATCGACTTTTACGGTTCTTGTAAAAGTAAAAGATTATGAACAAACAGGCACTGGTCACGCAATAAAAGAAGCAGAGAAAAACGCAGCACGAAGCTTATTGCATAGACTTAAAAATGACTAATAGACATCTTGCCAAACCAGCTTATAGAGAGGAATTTAAAGGAGACACGGAAGCACTTGCTGCCGCAGCGTACACACTAGTAAGCGAGGATGCGAGTACTGGATTGATGTCTAAATTACCTCTAGAAGTGAAGTTTGGGAAGATGTCTAATCAGAAAACGGTATCGGTTTGTATAATCGGGCGACCTAATAGCGGAAAATCAACTTTATTAAACAGAATAATCGGTGAGAAGCTTTCAATCGTTACCCCAAAAGTTCAAACTACTAGGTCAATTATTACCGGTATTATTACCTTAAAAGATACGCAGGTAATTTTATACGATACGCCCGGTATATTTGAGCCGAAAGGGAGCTTAGAGAAAGCAATGGTAAGATGTGCGTGGTCTAGTTTGCATAGTGCGGATTTAGTTCTGTTAATTATTGATAGTCTAAAGTTGTTTGATGATATAACGCATAATATTTTAGATAAGCTTCGCTCACTTAATATTGTTCCGATATTGTTATTGAACAAAATAGACATCGAATCAAAATATCTAAATGACATTAAAGCTTTTTTAACAGAAAATCATCCTGATAGCTTGCTTTTTCCTATATCTGCTTTATCAGGCAAAAATATTGATGGATTACTTGAATATATAACAAGTAAGGCCAAAATTTCTCCTTGGCTTTATGCAGAAGACGACATAACGGATTTACCTATGCGTTTTATTGCAGCAGAAATTACAAGAGAGCAGTTATTTTTAAATTTGCAGAAAGAACTCCCTTATAAATTAACCGTACAAACCGAAAAATGGGAAGAGCTTAAAGACAAATCCGTAAAGATTAATCAAGTTATAGTAGTTTCAAGAGAGAGCTATAAAACTATAATACTCGGTAAAAACGGCTCTAAAATCAAAGAAATAGGAGCAAAATCTCGAATGCAAATGGAGAGGTTTTTTGGATTTCCTGTTCATTTATTTTTATTCGTTAAGGTGCGTGAGCTGTGGGAGAATAATCAAGAATTTTATCAGTATATGAAGATATAAAGCTGTCACCCTGTGGCTTGACAGGCTTTGTTGGATGGTTTTCGATGTCATTCCCGCGAAAGCGGGAATGACATAAAAGCCATATAATAATGCCAATAAAAATAACATTAAATAATCATGATAATACTTGGGATTGATCCGGCACTTGGGAGTCTTGGATGGGCAGTAGTGGCAAAGGAGGCCGCACAGTTGAAATATTTAGCTAGTGGTATTATTAGAACAAATAGTAAGGATGCAATTCATCATAGACTTGCTTTTATTAATAGTACATTAGAAAAAGTAATATTAGAATATCAACCAAATATGGCAGCGATTGAAGAAACATTTGTTAATACTAATAGCGTGACTTCTTTAAAGCTTGGATATGCTAGAGGGGCGATAATGTCGCTGATCGGTAGATATAATTTGGATATGCGAGAGTTTAAACCAAATACGGTAAAAAAAACCGTAACAGGATATGGGCATGCAGAGAAAGACCAAATTTTGCATATGATAAAGCTTTTGCTGCCTGGCACTTCCTTAATTACCAATTCCGATGAAGCTGACGCCGTAGCGATTGCCTATACCTGCTTAGTTACAAAAAATTATTAAAATGAATCCAATAATAATATTAGTTGCCCCGCAAATGGGTGCGAATATCGGTGCTACTGCAAGAGCAATGAAGAATTTTGGCTTAAATGAGCTTAGAATCGTAGCTCCAAGAGACGGCTGGCCTAATGAGCAAGCACGTAGTAATGCAGTCGGAGCGGTTAATATTATAGATCATGCAAAAATTTTTGATAGCCTAGAGGATAGCATTAAAGACCTCGAATATTTATATGCTACTACTTGCATTAAAAGGGCTATGAATAAAGATTATGTATTTTCACAAAATTTACCTTTAGATTACCCAAATTCTGAAAAAGTCGGGATAATGTTCGGGCGGGAAAATAATGGGCTTAGCAACGAAGAAATCACATTTGCTAATAAGATTATCACTATTAATACAAACGAATTTAGCTCATTAAACATTGCTCAAGCGGTTATTATTATATGCTATGAGTTGTTTCGTAATTCTACGCCCAGAGAGGATGTACATAACATTCAAAAATTAGCTACTAAAGAAGAAATAGAGCATTTTTTAGTAAATTTATTCGGCACACTCGATAAAGCTGGATTCTTCAAGGCTCCCGACAAAAAACCTGCTATGCAACAAAATATCACTAATATATTTACACGTATAAATAGTCTCTCTTCCCCTGAAGTCCAAACTCTGCAAGGTATTATTAAATCTTTAAATCAATGATATTTAGTAATTCCTTAAGTTCAGGAACATAATTTCTTATTCGGTTATATATTTTATCAGCAAGCTTTTTATCATAAGTATGAGATGTCATATTACGATCAGTAAGCATATAAATCCATAAACTCTCATCATTTATAATACCGGCAACAAAAGCTTCCTTTATCACTTCTTTAGGATAGTGAAGAACTGTGCCTTTTTGAGAAAAATATTCTTTTAAAAACTTCCAAGCGAGTTAAAAAGTAAATTCAAATCTTTGTGTAGTGGCATCAATATAAGCCCTATCTTCTGTTGTCGGTTTTAAATAAATATCTTCAAGCGTCATAAAAGCTTTACGAAATTTTTCAAGTTTAAGGTTTATTTTTGACATATATAATTTTTTTTCTTTTAATATATTTTTATAAAGTTCAGAGCTTATTTTAGTACTTTCAAACCTTACACAATCTATTTTTAAAAGCGTGTCGGCATTCTTTATAATAGACATAACTTCTAGCCATTCTTGATCTGTAATATTAGGGCAGATAATTGCAATATCAATATCGGAACGCTCATCGTTATCCCCTCTAGCACGAGAGCCAAAAAGCCATATTTCGTTGACAAACGGTAAAGATTTTAGCTTATTAATGAATATATATGATTGTATATCTTTATCCCCATATAATTACCAGCTTTTGATTAAAGATTTAATAATTTCAGCTACTCTTTCTGCTTCATTTAAGGGGTTGTAGCTATATTCTTCTAGAGCAATAGCCGACTTATCAAAAATTCTTGCTATCTTCTGTTCTACTAACTGCTTTATAAAAATCTTATGCTTTGAAGAATTAAAGTTTGGTGGGCAGAATATATAAAGAGGCTTGCCGCTTGAAGCTGTTTCACTGCACATTGAGATCGAGTCGGCCGTAGAGATTATATATTTTGCCTTGGAGAGCATAGCTATATAAGGATTATAGCCTGCGTCTTCGTTCGGGTCATAAATAATTGTAGAGGACGGCATATTATTTTTAATAATTGATTTTACAGTATGTGGTGTACGTCTACTAAAACTAATGAAAAAAGGTATTTTTTGATTAGTATATATTTTATTTAATAATGAAGCAAATAAAACTGCTTCATCTTCATGGAAATTAAATTTTTTATTATTCCCACCTATTATCACTGCAATAAACTGTTTAAGATTAGGATAATGTTTTTGGAGTTCCAAGTTCGCCGCGGCGAACTTTTCGGTTACGTTGTTGATAGCTCCGTTGATGGGGATGATGTTTTTAAAGTCGTCATTGCGAGGAAATACGAAGTATTGACGAAGCAATCTAGTAAAAAAGCTCTGAGATTGCTTCAGCCACTTTGTGGCTTCGCAATGATGTTGGTCATGATAAGGCAGAATAACGGCATCAAATGCATTATAAGGAAGATTAGGCTGCATTATTTGTATTAACTTGATATCTTTAAATTTCTTTTTTAAATAAAATGCTAGTACTGTCGTTCTTCTTCCAGCGGTAATTATCATATCAGGCGGGGACTTATCCAAAAGATACTGCAATAGCTCACTTTTTATATGAATAGGATAATATTTTAGTAAAAAGTTCGGTAGCTTAGCTAAGCAATTATATTCAAGCTTAATTGTTGTATATTCTTCCGTTAATTTTTCAGCAAGTGCAATAGCCTGATGGGTGTTGCCTGTTCTATCATCTGCCAATACGTGTATTTTCATTGTAAATACTTCTCTAAAGGTAATGTTAATAAGTTTGTTAGAGGTAGTGATTTATCGCAAGCCTCGGCTATTTGCGGTGTGATCGGAATTTGAGCGATTAGTGGTATATTATATTTTTGCGATAAATGTCCGCCACTATTATTTTTAAGCATATAGCTCATATTCTCAATTATTCCCAAAATAGGTAAATTTAGTTTTTGATATAAATCTATAGAACGTATTACGTCTATTTCTGATATTTTTTGTGGTGTAGTTACGATTATTACGCCGTCTAAATGATAATTTTCTAGTATACTTAAATGAATATCACCTGTCCCCGGTGGCATATCGATAATTAAATAATCTAAATTATCCCATTTTGTTACCGATAATAATTGATAAATAGTCTTACTCGCCATAGGACCACGCCAAATAATTGCCGAGCGGTCTTTAACGAAGAAGCCTATAGACATAATTTCGATGCTTTGAGCAAGTACCGGTATTATTCGTCCATCTTTCGTTTTCGGTACTTCGTTAATGCCGAATATATGCGGAATTGACGGACCGTAAATATCCGCATCTACTATCCCGACTCGGTAATTTGCTAGACTTAACTGCTGAGCGATAAGAGCCGATATTGTAGATTTTCCGACTCCGCCTTTACCTGACGCTACTAAGATAATTTTTTTTACATTTTCTACAAAATGTTTTGGTTTTTGAACTTTTTTCTCAATCGGTTTACTTTCGGTAAAAACAATTGTTATTTTATTTACTTCCGAAATCTCGTTAAGTTTATTAATTGCCTTAAGTCTAATTTCTTCGGCTTCTAACTTGTTTTTACCTGATATATCTATTGAGAAACCGATATTATTACCTTTAATTATAATATCCGATATAACTTCATTTAAAAAAGTACCATCTTTAAAGGTAATATGCTGAGTTTTATCTATAATTTGTCGTTGGTGTAAATTCGCCATAATTAAATTTCCTTTTTAAAGCTGTTTAAGCTCGTAACTTGACGTTATATACTATTATATATATAATTATCTCATCTTTAAAATAATATAAAACAACAAAGCAAATGCTTAATAAAAAATATATCTCAATTTTAAAAAAATCCCCATGGAAGGATTTTGATTCTGATAAAGAAGATAACATATTCACAAGACCGCGTAAAACTCAATTTAATTTTGATCAATTTCAATTCCCGTTTAATTTCAATGCTAAAACAATAATTTTAGCTGTTGTCGCAGTGGTTGCTTTATGGCTCGCTTCGGGTATTTATGAAATAAAAGAAGGCGAAGAAGCAGCGGTAATAAGATTTGGGCGTTTTGTGCGTAAGGGCTACCCCGGGCTTAATTATCATTTACCGGCGCCTTTTGAAAAGATAATAGTTGAGAAAGTTAAACAATCACGTCGGATTGAGATTGGTTATCGTACAAATAGCTCTCTGCGTAGCGGTGGCGATAATACTAAAAATATTGCCGGTGAAAGTATAATGCTCACCGGTGATGAAAATATCGTTGCTTTAAATTGTGACGTAATGTGGCATATTAATAATCTTGAAGATTTTATTTTTAACGTACAAAGACCTGAAGAAACAGTAAAAGCAACAGTCGAAAGTGCCGTTAGGGAAGTCATAGGCA